>SKZL01000246.1 GCA_007127395.1 Balneolaceae bacterium | reverse complement strand
TTTCTGATCACACATTTGCATGAACAGGATCAATCACCGGATTTGATGATCAGTTTTACGGTTTCCAGTTTACTTTGAGTCGCATTAGTGATGATGAAGATATTAACATAGATCTGAATCTCCTCATTAACCTTAGGGATTCGGCCGGTGTGATGAATGATATAACCGGCTACAGTTTCAAAGTCACCTTCTGTTTCTTTCAGTTCGATCTCCGGATAAGCATTGATGAGTTCATCCAGTTCAACGGAACCGGAGATAAGGAAGGTGTTTTGAGACAATTTTTTGATGATCTCATGATCTTTATCATACTCATCCTGAATATCACCAACAACCTCCTCAATAAGGTCTTCAATCGTCACCATACCTGCTGTTCCGCCATATTCATCAATGACGATGGCAACTGAGATATTACTTTGTCTGAATTCTGTGAGCAGATCTTTAGATTTCTTACTGGAGGGTATGAGTTTGACCGGACGTGTAATCTCTGCAATGGATTTTGGGTAAGAGAACATATCATATGCAAAAACAACACCGATTACATCATCAATGGTATCACGATAGACCGGAATTTTTGAGTAACCGGATTCAATAAAAGCTAATTTAAGGTCTTCAACAGAGGCGCTGCGTTCAATTGCAACCATCTCTGTTCTTGGGACCATTGTTTCTCGAACCCTTTTGTTGGACAGTTCCAGAACATTTTGAAGCAGTTCAGAGTCATCCTGATCGATTTCCTGGCTACCGCCACTCTCTGTTAGTTCCCGAAAGATCAGCGCCATATCCTGTCTGCGGTAAGGTTTAGTATCTTCATTGTTATCTATTTTCAACAGGTTCACCAGATATCCGGATGATTTATCTGCGATAACTACAAGAGGCCACAGAATGGAGTTCGTGATTCGTAATGGCAAGGAGACCATTTTTACCATAAAATCTGCCTGTGTTCTGAATATGGCTTTGGCCAGTATTTCACCAAAAAGAAGAATTATGACAGAGGCAATGATTGTTTGAACCAGGAGCACAGTGGAGGTGAGAGGTTCTGAACGAAAAATGGAAGTGAACGTCAAACGTATCGGTTCAGCCAGAAATATTGCCATCAATGTAGCATATATAACATTTACAATGTTATTGCCTACCAAAGTGGTTGTGAGAAAAGTTTCAGGATTTTTGCTGAAAAAAGCGATAGATCGACCCCGAAATGTGTCTTTTCGTGATTCAATCTCCATTTTTAACTTGTTAGCTGTAACAAATGCCATTTCAGATCCTGAAAAGAAACCGCTTAATAAAATGACAAATGTGATGTAGAGAAGTTCCGGCATCTGTTAATTATTTACCTTTAAATTCTGCTTTTCTTTTCTCCAGAAATGCAGATGTACCTTCCCGAAAATCATCGGTTTCACAAAGCTGACCGAAAAGTACAGCTTCCTTGGCAAACCCGTTTGAAGAGTAAGCGGCATGAACTGCCTGTATCGCTTTGGAGAGTGCTACGGGCCCATTTTGCATCATTTTTTTGGCAAGTGTTAATGCCAGTTCCATTGCTTCATCAGCTTGCCGGACATGGTTCACAAGTTGTATTTGTAGCGCTTCATCTGCTTTTACAGGATTACCGGTTAAAATAAGTTCCAATGCTTTTGATTTACCTACCAGTTTTGTAAGACGCTGTGTTCCGCCATACCCCGGAATGATGCCCAATGATACTTCAGGCAGACCAATAAGTGCATTCTCTGTGGCGATGCGGATGTGACAGGCCATTGCAAGTTCTGCGCCTCCACCAAGAGCATAACCATTGATCAGTGCAATCACCGGTTTAGATGCATTTTCAATCCGATTAAAGATCGCTTGTCCTCTTGCAGAGAGTTTTTCACCTTCGGCTCCGGTGAGGGAGCTGAGCTCTTTGATATCTGCACCGGCAACAAAAGCTTTTTCACCGGCCCCGGTGATAATCAGAACTGAGGCATTTTCACTCTTATCAAACTCTTCCACAGCGCGGTCAAGTTCGTCCAGAAGCGCGTGATTAAGCGCATTCAACTTGTCGGGCCGGTTGATTGTCAAGATTGAAATTCCATCGTCCTGATGTTCAATCAACAGGTGCTCATAAATGGAAGATGTCATATTGGTTTTTTTACTTTTTGTTCAGTCTCTTTCTTAAGATCCTCTGCTTCTTTTCGCAATTGAGCCAATTCAAGCTCCCGGTCCATATCCTCGAAACCGGGTAACAAACTTTGATCCAGCTCTTCAATAATATGGGTAGTTTCTTCCATTTCACTTAGCAGATGATCGAGCTGATTACCTACATCTTCAGCATTTGGCATCGTAATCGACTGTTCATAAATATACCTGATCGCATCCTCAATTGTTTCGAGATGTGTTTCACAAATCAGATACTTCTCTTTTGCAATATCGAATTTACTCAATCTTTTGTTGAGTATCTTAAGTCTTCGTTCGCGGGTTTTTCGCAGATTTTCAGAATCAATTGACTCCATTTTACTCTCCTGTTGCTCCACCTCTTTTCGGATCTCTTCTTCAACCTCAGAATTCATATAGATCTGAAATCTTCGATTCATATCCAGAAGTGTCAGATAGGTAGTTAAAAGAGCTTCCATCTTCTTTTCGATGTGTTGAAGCATGCCTTTTGAGGAGTAAGGTAAGGAGTCAAAATTGGTTTTCACCTCCTTGGTGATATGTTTCAGGACTAAAAACCGTTTTTGAGAGCGTGTATCGAGTTGATAGAAAATTTGTTTGTCGGTATTATCGTCTGTTTGCTCACGCTGTTTTTTGAGCCGAATGTTCTTTTGATAGGCCGGTAATCTTGGTACCACACCAAGATAGATCAGCTCCATTCCAAAGGTGAAGGTGATCACAGAGCTTGAAATCAGAGAGAGATCACTGAATACAAGTGCAGCAACGGCACCGGTAAGCAGGCAAACCAAATTAACCGGATGAAGAAAAGCCTCCTTGGTATAGTTGTAGTCTGTTTTTTGATCGTCTTTCATATCATTCTGATTTTACACTTGTATCCGGATCAACATCGGGATCTGTTCTTCCAACTGTTTTCTCAGCTTTCAGTTCTTTGGCTTGCTCTTCAATTTCTGTGTAGAGTAAGCCCATTTCCCGTTTAATCTGTTTCAGGGTTTCCTGAGCACTCTCTTTTCGAATCTCATCATCGAGCCGGGTACCGGATTCTTCAATATCGGTGTCGCTGTCAGCCATAAACTGATCCATGGCAACATCAAGCCGGGCTTCAATAAGGCTCATTTTATCACGTACATTACCCAGAAAGTGATCTACTGACGATAGTAATTCATCGGCATTCATCTGTTGAAGTGCCTCATTCACATTCTTGACATACCCGGAACGCCGTAATTTCTCCTTTGCATCACGTATTTTTCTGTAGTGCTCTTTATACTCCTCTTTTAAACGCTCCCGGTCTTGTTCACTACTGCTGCTCATTTACGTAAATGTTCGATTCAATACTACCTTGAATTATGATTTGGTTTTCTGTTTCCCGATGGTTTTTTGAGACTCTTTTTCAGCGTCAGGTTCATCATCAACTTCAATAGTTTTTTCCTTTTTAGAAGGTGCTGTCTCTTTACCCATCTCTAACTTGAACTGATTAACCAGTTCCTGTGCACGTAACTTCTCCGCATTTGCTTCTATTTCCATTGATTGAGTGTCCACACTTTCCAATGCGATCTCCATACGGGCTTCATTTCTTGCTGTTTGTTCGTTCAGCCTGTTAACCATCTCCTGATGGGTTTGATCGAGCCCGCCCATCTCAAACGATTCCAGTGCATCTGCCACTCGCGATTGCCATTCAGCACGTTCACTTGCCCGTAACGCCTCCCTGGCTTCTTTGATTTTACGATCCTTTTCTCTCATGAATGCCTGCTTCACCTTGATCGCTTTACCATAAGCCTGATCCGCATATTGCAGTTGTTGCTTAGATTGTTCAAGATTTTCACGCACTTTTTCAAGTTGAAGGGCATAACCCTGAGCAAGGTCATCTCTGTCAGCATTTATGGCAGCCTTAATTTTAGCAGTGATCTCCGAGATACTTTTTTCATATCTGTCTACCTCTTTACGCAGCATCACAGCATTTGCTTTGACTGTTGCAATGTTTTCATTCATCTGGGGAATTTGATCATTCAATTCACGAATATTCTGTTCCAATATGAGTTTGGGGTCCTCAATCGTTGAAATCATTCCCCCGAATAGTGATTTGATGGCTCGGATAAATCTATTAAACATAATTTCTTGGGTTTTTGGAGTTTACGCCTTTCAAATATCTGGCTAATTATAAAGTTAATGGTTTTAATATATTTCGCAATGTCTAATCCGAATAATCATGAATTCCATTCTTGTCAACTTTGTGAGTAATCAATCTGACCGGTTTTATGGCCTCTTCGCCTATGGAGTATGCAGATTTCAACATCTCAATTGCATTATTCAACGTTTCCTTCTTGTTCGTATAAAGAGTGGCAAATGTTTCACCTTTTTCTACCGAGTCACCGGTTTTCTTGTGTAACATAATACCTGCCTGTGGATCCACAGTTTCCTCTTTAGACTTCCTGCCGGCTCCAAGCTCGAGGGATGCCATTCCAACGAGATAGGTATCCATAGCAGCGATGACTCCATCTGCATCCGAATTAAGATCTACTATATGTGAAGCTTTTGGATAGGATTCAGGATTTTTGATAAAGTTGATATCTCCGCCGTGTTCTTTTACGATATCAATCCACTTTTGAATTGCTGAACCGTTGCTAACAGCACTTCTGCTCAGCTCAATACCCTTTGAAATATTATCCGCTTTTTTACCCAGATAGATCATGGTTCCCGCCAGCAGATGCGAAATCTCCATTACATCTGATGGGCCATCACCATTCAGGCAATCAATACTCTCTTTTACTTCGAGCCAGTTTCCAACGGCATTGCCAAGCGGCCGGTTCATATCAGTAATGTAGGCGATAGTCTCTTTACCAAATTGTTCACCGATACCAACGAGCGTTTTTGCAAGTTTTTTTGCGTCTTCAACTGTTTTCATGAATGCTCCTGATCCGAACTTTACATCCAGAACCAATGCATCTATTCCTTCAGCAAGTTTCTTGCTCATGATGCTGCCTGCAATCAAAGGTATTGACTCCACGGTTGCGGTTACATCTCTAAGTGCATAGAGTCGCTTATCGGCCGGGGCAATTTCCTCTGTCTGGCCGGCAAGCACCAGATTGTGTTTCTCAATGATCTCCTTATATCGATTCAAATCGATATCCACAGTGAAGCCGGGAATCGATTCCAGTTTATCCAGAGTTCCTCCGGAGTGCCCCAAACCCCTGCCTGAAATCATCGGAACCGGGACCCCGCAAGCGGCCACAATCGGTGCCAGGATCAATGACAGTTTATCGCCTACTCCACCGGTTGAATGTTTGTCCACCTTTATACCGGGAACATGACTCAGATCAACAATAATCCCGCTATGAAGCATCGAATGTGTTAAGGCTGCCGCTTCATTGTCATTCAAACCATTTAAAAAAGCTGCCATCAGAAATGCACTCATCTGATAGTCCGGCATGGCATCGGTTGTATACTGCTGAATCAGATACTCAATCTCCTCATTCGATAATGTCTCTCCATCTCTCTTCTTGCGAATGACAGACACCGGGTTGTAGTGATTATTATCTCTATTTGTGCCTTTTTTTTGTTGATTCATTTTCCTTACACCTGACTCACTCTTACTTTATTAATAATCTAAATAGAGGCTTTGCAAAGCCTCCTAAATCTATGAAATCGAGAGATAACCCTGAATTAATATTTTTAAGATCTATTTGAACTGTGATCGACTGCCGGGTTATTTTTCTATTAAGCGGATTGACAATCGTTAAATTTAAGTTTCAAATGCCTATCATGCCCATATGAAAGTTTTGGCTGATCAATATCTTTACGAGCTTGAAAAATATATACCTTCAAGTATTAAAGTTGAACGTTTTCAACCATCTGACGGATTACCGGAGAATAGTACTGATTATGATGCACTTCTGATCCGTACTGTTACTCCGATTAATCGGCAAACTCTGAAAAGAACAGGTCAACTGAAATTCATAGGAACAGCTACTGCAGGATTTGACCATGTGGATACTGAGTATCTGAAAGAGTGTAAGGTACATTTTGCATCAGCTGTAGGGTGTAATGCGAATGCAGTCGGGTTATATGTGGCAACTTCACTGATGAGGTGGGTTGTTCTGAGAGATATCAGCCTCGCTGATATTCGGGTGGGAATTGTTGGTTGTGGCCATACAGGAGGAAGAGTGAAGGCACATCTGGATAGTTTGGGAATTTCTGTTGCTGAATATGATCCTCCAAAAGAGAAAAGGGAACCTTTTTTTAATTCTGTGAGTCTGGAAGAACTGCTGGAATGTGATATCCTTACTTTTCACACTCCGCTCACTTACGGTCCGGATGAAGAGTACCCAACCAGACATATTTGCAGCCATGATTGGCTCAAACGTGGGTTTAAATTGGTGATGAATGCTGCAAGGGGTGGTGTGGTGGATGAAACTGCTCTGTTGAAAGCGAAAAGCGAAGGGCTGGTGAAAGATTTTGTTCTGGATGTATGGGAGGGGGAGCCTCTCTTTTCTGACCAGGCAGCTGAGCATGCTCTTATCGCAACGCCACATATTGCGGGCTATTCAGTAGAGTCAAAATTAAGGGCGAGCAAAATGGTTGTTGATCAGATGTTAAATTTCTTTCAAATAGAAATAAAGGGGTACAATTCTACGGCTCAACCGGATAATGAAAAAGGAGAAAGGAGAGAGGCGGAAAGTCCCAAGAGAATAGCATCTCTTTGTCAGGAGAGAGATCTCAGAACGGTTGCAGAACATCTATGGGATATGTCAAATATCGAATATTATGACAGAGAGCTACGGGGATTGTGTGGCAAAAGCGACACGGCCAAAGCGAAATTATTTGCTGCACTCAGATCAGAAACCAAACTGAGGTCTGAATATCTGTAATACGAGAGCGGCATGAGAATCGTAAAAAACGTCTTCATATTCAGTCCAAACAGGTTTTAAGAGGGGCTGCAGTTCCGACGGCTATTGATCGGAAGATAGTCACTCATCACTTCTCCGAAACGCATTCGTCTATTTTCGGGACGTGGAAACAAGCAATCGTTGTTCACGTCGGTTTGGGGATGCTAATCCAGGGGATCTGACTATTTTTGTTGAATATCGACTCCAAATAGAGTAGCTGCATTGGCCGTTGTTAACTTTGCGATCTCTTCGATTGACAGATAAAAAAGTTCCGCTAAATTCTCAGCAATCAGCCTTATATAAGAGGGTTCATTTCGTTTACCTCTGTGAGGAACGGGAGCCAGGTAAGGGGAGTCAGTTTCGAGTATGATTTTGTCCAAAGGCATCTCTCCGACCACTTTGTCAATACCTGCATTTTTGAAGGTAGAAACACCTCCAACACCAAGGTATAGACCCAAGTCCAGGGCACGTTTTCCTTCATCTGCGGTTCCGGTGAAACAGTGCCAGACTCCGGTCAATGTACCGTCCTGTTCCTCTTCGATGATGTCGAGCAGATCTGAGGTGCTATCGCGATTGTGGAGAACAATCGGCTTCGAGATAGATTTTGAGATTTGGCAATGTAACCTGAGACTTTTCTTTTGCTCCGCAATAAATTTTCTGCTCCAATAGTAATCGAGCCCGGTTTCCCCAACGGCAACAAACTCATTTTGACTGCAGGTATTAATCAGCCGGTTTTCATCAATGGGAAGGTTCTCCTCGACACTGCAGGGGTGGATACCGGCCATCTTATAAAACTGGATGTCCGGATGTTTCAGCTTTTTCATTTGTTCGATT
>SKZL01000353.1 GCA_007127395.1 Balneolaceae bacterium | reverse complement strand
TGGCTATACAGAAATTTTGCAAGGTGTGGAGGAAGGTGTTCAAATAGCAGCCGGAAACCTGGAATCGCTGTCTGATGGTGCATCTGTCAGAGTTGTTGGTGAATTTCGCAGAGCTGGTTTCAGAAATTGAGGTTGGAATGGATAGTGATCAAAGTACTCCGGAAATGAGTCAAAATGACTATAAAGGGATAACTACCTGGTCTGTACGGAGGCCGGTTAGTGTATTGGCCATTACATCAGTAGTAGTTGTTCTGGGGATTCTCTTTTCCGGCAGATTGGCTGTTGATCTGATGCCTCAAATTGATTACCCGCATATCCGGGTGGTCGTAAACTATCCGGGCGTCACACCGGAAGTGATCGAGGAACAGGTAACAAGGCCCCTGGAACGAAACCTCTCTGCTACCGAAAACCTGGTGGAAATCCATGGCCGTGCATCGGAAGGACGAAGTTATATCGAGATGTATTTCGATTTTGATACAGATATCGATATTGCCCTTCAAGATGCTGCCAGACAGCTTGAACGTGCAAGAACTGAACTGCCACAGGGTATTGATCCACCTCGTTTGATGAAAATGGATCCATCTCAAAGCCCTGTTTTTGAACTGGCAATTTCATCACCGGTACGATCAACCGTTGAAGTGAGAGAGTGGGTTGACCAGCGTTTAATGCCTCAACTATTATCGGTATCAGGTGTTGGAACCGTAGATATTGCAGGTGGCAAGGTGAGAGAAATTGATGTTGTGGTCGATCCGCTTAGAATGCAGTCGTATAATCTTACACTCGACCGCGTTGCAACGGCTCTGTCAGGTCGTAATGTGGATATGGCTATCGGGAATATAACATCAGCAGAATATGATATTATGGGGCGTGCCGAAACACGCTACCGCTCTTACCTGGATGTGGCAAATACACTCATCGGCATTGGTGCTGATAACCAAAGTTTGCGGTTATCTGATATTGCAGATGTCACAGACAGCCATCGCGAACAGAGACTATTTGCTTTCCTGAATGGTGAAGAGTCTGTACAGATATCCGTGATGAAACAGCCGCAATCTAACACGGTTGCCGTAACAGAGGGGCTGCAAAATAAGTTACAGGAGTTGAGAGAGTCGGGGTTTATCACTCCCGATATTGAAATAGAAGTGATCAGGGATGACTCTTTTTTTATTACCTCTTCTATTCGATCAGTTACAATTGCAGCGATATTGGGCGGATTGCTTGCTATGATCGTTATTCTTCTCTTTTTAGGTAGTATTCGACGTTCCCTTATTGTAGCCCTCATGATTCCGGTGGCTATTATTGCAACATTTGTATTGATGAATGTGAGTGGATTGACTCTTAACATCATGAGCCTGGGAGGTCTGGCTCTGGGTGTCGGGCTACTGATTGATAATGCCATTGTGATGATTGAAAATATTTACAGGCACCAAAAAGAGTTTGGGAAAAGTCCGAAAAAATCGGCTATTGATGGCGCCGGCGAGGTGTTGTCGGCTGTTGTAGCAGGAACGATAACAAATCTGGCAGCGGTGCTTCCTTTTCTGCTGATCACAGGCCTTGCTGCACTGCTTTTCCGAGAGTTAATATTTACAATCGCATTTGCCATCTTTGCTTCTCTGATAGCTGCAATAACCATAGTTCCGGCACTTACCGGACGGTTTAAAGATGATGACAAAGAGGCTAATGTTCAGCAGAACGGGACCCTGATATTCAGGAAATTCAACAGTGGTTTTGAAAGAATTAGAGGATCATATGTTCAACTCCTGTCCTACTCTCTCAAGCGTAAAGGAATATTGATACTTGTTTCACTGATCATACTGTCTGTATGTATCTATATAATGCGTGATTTTGGGACCGAGTTTTTGCCAACAGTTGATGACGGGAGGATTACCATGAGGTTCACATTACCTTCCGGAACGTCTATTGAGCCAACCAATGAAGTTGCGGATATCATTCAAAACACTATTGATGATATGCCTCATGTGGAGACCGTTTATATGACTGTGGGCGGCTACTTCAGGGGAGGCCAGCTTTCAGTAAGGGGTGGCATGATTGATATGGCCGTTCAGCTTGTTCCACATACAGAAAGAACAGGATATTCAGCCGAAAGATGGGTTTCAGACTTCAGCACTGTTGTGGCTGAAATGGATATACCCTTTATTCAACGAAGAATCAGAGGCCCGCGTATTGAAGGGCTGCAGACAAGCCTGGTAGATGCCGATATCGCAGTAGGCCTTGTAGGTGATGATCTGGACAGGCTGGATGAACTTGCAAGAACGGCTCTCCAGAGATTACAGGGAGTGGATGGCATCGGCAGCATCCAAATTGGCAGAGATGCAAGAGTGCCTCAGCTGATCATGAGAGTAGATGAAGAGCGTGCAGCACAAATGAATGTTTCAACCGGGGATGTAGCAGGGTTTCTATTGGGAGCAGTAGAAGGTGTGGTTCCAACACGATATGTAGAAGGAGGATTTGAGTACAATGTTCGCGTACGGTATCCGAGAGAGGTGACCGGTACCGTAAATGGCTTAAACCAGATCCCGTTTACCAATTTGGCCGGCCGGATGGTGCCTCTGGGGAGCCTGGTTCAATTTGAAGAGATTACAGGGCCCGCTCACATTGAACGATTCAATCAAATCCGTGTGGTGTGGATCAATACAACAGTAAATCTGGATAGAGCAACTGTTGGAGAAGTGGGAGATCGGGTTCGAGAAGCGATGCAGGAATTTGATCTGCCGGATGGGTATAGCATCGTTTATGCAGGTGAACAGGAGGCTATTGAAGAGTCAGGAAGATCATTGCAACTTGCGATAATTCTGGCCATCTTTTTTGTACTCGTAGTAATGGCTGTTCAATATGAAAAACTGTTCAGCCCGATCGTGATTATACTTTCACTTCCATTTGCACTGATTGGAGTTACAGCCGCATTATGGATCACAAGTATGCCACTCAGTGCATCGGTATTATTGGGGATTGTATTTTTGACCGGCATCGTTGTTAATAACGCAATTTTACTGGTGGAGTTTGCAGAGATCAATCAAAAAGAAAATGGACTCACACCTGTACAGGCGATTACAGAAGCCGGCCGGGTTCGATTCAGGCCCATTTTAATGACGACACTGACAACCCTGTTTGGTATGCTTCCACTGGCAATCGGAATCGGAGAAGGTTATGAAATATTGCAGCCATTGGCGATAACCGTAATTGGTGGTTTGATCATCGGTACACTGTTAACATTGATTATTCTGCCTGGAGTTTATATCCTTTTAGGTGATATTTTAAAGCTCTCAACGGACAGAAAAGCTAAACAGGAATCATGATTCTTTATAACAAAAAGTCCATCAATAAATTTCTCGGTTTTATTTTCCTGATTTCATTTGTACTCCAGGCCAGTTCATTCGATCAGATAGATGAGGATGCAGTTGATCTCGATTCTGAATTACAAAAAGTAGTTGAAAAGTACGGATTGATGGGTCTATCTGTTACGTTAATTGCAAATCATGAGATCGCTTATGAGGGAATATTTGGGAAAGCTGTCTTTGAACCTGCAAGAGAGATGAACCGGAATTCTCTGTTCAGAATTGCATCCATTACAAAAACTACGGTTACGATGGGTCTGATGCAATTGATGGAGCAGGGGCTGGTTGATCTGGATGAAGATGTCAGCAGTTATATTGGATGGGAACTCAGGAATCCTAAACGGCCTGAAGCGATAATTACTTTACGACATCTGATAGGCCATACTTCCGGGATCAGGGATGGTGAGGGATATGGACGCTTTATTTCCGATATGTTTACCGACCGTCTGAATATTCAGGAACTGTTTCAGGCGTCCGGTTCACACTTTACAGAGGATATGTTTGCTGATCATAAACCGGAGCACTTTTTTTCCTACAGTAACTCTGCATGGTCTCTGGTTGCAACGGTCATTGAAAAGATTTCAGGCCAGCGTTTTGATCGGTATATGAGGGACCGGCTATTCTCACCACTGAAGATGAATGCCTCTTTCAATTTAACTGATTTCGAAAGAGATGAAATAGCAATATTATACAGAAAACCGGATGGTGTCTGGACGCCTCAGGTAGATGATTTCAGAGAGAGTGAACCCGCAGAACGTGCATATGATGGCTATGAACCCGGCCATAACGGCCTTTTGTACGGTCCACAAGGAAATCTCAGAATTGATACGGCCTCTCTTCAGACACTGGCACTCACGTTGATGAATGGCGGAGAGTTGAACGGGACAAGGGTGCTTCAGCCATCAACTATTGAGATGATTTCAACCCCAAACTGGGTCTATGACGGCACCAATGGGGATACATGGGATGAATTTTGGCAATCTTATGGTCTTGGAATTCATATCATATCCAATCGGGAAGGTAAAGATGTGATTTTTCCTGACAGAAAAATGTGGGGACATCCGGGAATCGCTTATGGCCTGTTGAGTGATATGTATATCGATCCGGAGACGGGATCAGGCGTAATTTTTGTCACAACCGGCAGCAACAGGCCTTTTGAAACTTCCGAGCGCTCCTCTTTTTATGCAATGGAGCAGGAGGTATTTGATCTACTCTATCCATATTTGCAAAAAATAGAATAACCAAAAATTATGGGGATCCGGGTATCTGAGTTGCCTGCCAGGCTACAGCCCGCCATTCACCATCTTGTTTGACAAATGTACCGGTGTTATAAAAAGTCATTCTTTCTGTTGACTGTGATACAGATTCAGATGGCAGTTCAGCGATTAACCTGAAGGCTATAACAGCTATATCTGAATCACCATAAAGCCTGATTTGAATCTGGTCGCCACTGTAGATAGCTTCATTATCACTGTTCTGATTGTCTTGTCGCAAGCCTGACAGAATATCACTTTTCCCGATTCGATCACCTGCAGAACTTGTATAGATCAAATCTTCAGCCCAGAATCGATTGTGAGTATCATAATCGGCTGCATTATCCAAAAACCAGTGAAGCAGTGTTTCAAGCTCTTCAATATCATCAGATTGCGATGATTGGTTATAAAAGAGGAGCATGGGAAGTGTTATAAAGAAGATCAATAGATATTTCATGTTCAATGAAATCAAATTAATTTTTAAATTCTGCATTAACAGTACATGCTACAATTGTTGAGAGACATGTTCAGCTTAGTATAGTGGTTTTGCATTTCTGATACCATTGTTTGCATGGGTACTTTCTGTAAATTTCCGGTATCCGGACAGTTGTTATAACTGATTATCAACAACAGATTGAAAATCATGAATGCAGGGATCATCAATAAATGGCTTTGTCGGTTTCTCTACTTCTCTATTCTGTTTGTCATTTCTCCGGATTCGAATGCACAAACCTATACTCCGAGCAGCCTGCATAACGGTCCTGCATGGGCGCCAAATGGCTATGAAATTGCATATTCAGCCGTCCGACAGGGCAGATATGATATTTTTACGATAGATATATGGACCCGGGCAAGATTCCATGTTTCAAACCATCCCGCCAACGATCTTTATCCATCCTGGTCGCCGGATGGAAGTCAGATCGCCTATTATTCTGATCGCCCAAACACCATTGGGCCATTCCCTCCGGACACAATCATCTACAGGGTCAAAGGACTATATGAAACTTATGCCAGAGATGGGTACAGGCCGTCATGGGCTCCGGACGGACAGACTATCGCAGCGCATTTTCGCGGTGAAAAAGGAAATTATGAGATCTATCTGATGAACCGTTTTGGAAGAGACCGCAGGCCCATTACAGATAACGAATCAACGGATGTTCATCCACGCTTTTCACCGGATGGTAGCAAAATCGCTTTTGTCTCAGACCGGGACTACCAAGCGGAGATCTATATCATGGAACCGGATGGCAGTAATCAACAAAGAGTGACGTACTCAACATCGTATGATCTGGACCCTTACTGGTCGCCGGATAGTAAAAAACTAACATTTATATCAAACAGGGATGGGTTTTTTAATATCTATCTCTTGGATCTGGAGACCATGGAGCTGAAGAAACTGACCGATTCCCCCTCTACGGATATCGCGCCAGTTTGGTCGCCGGTTGGGGATAAGATTCTTTTTTCATCGAATCGGTATGGATACTTTGATCTCTTTGTAATCAATGTAGATGGTACCGGTTTGACCCGCCTTACTGACACCGAAGCACATGAGTATTACGGCAGCTGGTCGCCCGGTGGTTCCAGGATTGCCTACCTGTCAACAGAAAGAGGCGAACCCCACCTGTTTGTTATGAACGCAAATGGGTCTCGAAAACGGCAACTGACAAGATGAAATCAAAAAAGCCACGAAATAACGATAAGTTAATTTCGTGGCCGGGTTTTAAAGAGTGCTCAGGACTTACTAATTCATCGTGAGCTCAGCTCTGAATCTGAGCTGATTGTCCCTGTCCAGAGAGTAAACAAAGGTTCCGTTTTCCAGATCCATCTCCATCATCCAGACATTTGTTGCAGCGGGAGGAAGCATATCTGCCGTAGCCTGATCCGCGGGGAAATATTGCCGGGTGGCATCTCCGCGATCGTCAGCATAACCACCGTAACCGGTGAGGGGCTCTTCACCTTCAGGATAAACCTTATCGCCAATATGCTCATGATAGAGATGCAAACCATCATCACGTTGTGACAAGATCCAGGTTGCGTGCCAGGTGTCGCCATCACGGTAGAAGTCAACATATACAACTCCTTCTTCACATAATGAAACATGTGCATTAAGTTCTGTACCAACCAATACATGATCAGAGTCTTCAGGGTAAACAGCAGCGCCGGTAAAGGTTTCTCCACAAAGTGAAGCAAGATTTGTCAGAAACTCCTGATGAGGTGTAACAATTTCTTCTGTGGCCTGCTCTTCCTGCGTGCAGGAAGCAATAATCAAAAAGAGGGCGATGGAAAAAGTAAATAGAATTCTCATTTTATATGATATAGGGTTGATTTTAAAAATTGTAGTTACAAAATCTCTATTCAAACTGTTAAATACAAAAAATGTATCTTGTGAAAAATTTTAAAAGTGAAGCAGATATAGATGAGTAAAGAGGTTGATTCATACAAATTGGGTAATATTCAGGTCATCATCACAGAAACGGATGATCCGAATCGCTATCTGGTGGATTGTAATGATGGCAATTTCCATTCAGAATTTAAAGTACGTGTATACGAGTATCAGAACTACAAACGTCATATGAACCAGACGATCTCAAAGGCGTACAAAAAACAGCATGAGGAAGAAGCAGAAGATAAAGAGTAACTGAAAGTTGCTTCACAATCAAACCTCACAGAATCAGCATTGCATCTCCAAATGAGTAGAACCTGTATCTTTCCCGGATCGCGTGTTGATAGATTTTTTTGGTCTCTTGAAAACCTGCAAAAGCGGAAATAAGCATTAGAAGGGTGCTTTTTGGCAGGTGGAAATTGGTTATCAGATGGTCGGTTGAGTGAAACTGATAACCCGGAGTGATAAAAATATCTGTTTCTCCGCTGCCTGGAATAAATTTGCCACTCTTTTTTTGAACAGATTCCAATACTCTGACCGAGGTTGTTCCAACAGCGGTGATGCTCTTTGCTTGGTTTAATCCATCTGCCTGAGTCGAGTTCAAGTGATACCATTCGCTATGCATGATATGATCTTGCAGATTCTCATTTTTAACGGGGGCGAATGTACCAAGGCCGACATGCAGGGTAACTTCCTCAATTTTAAACCCACCCTCCTTCAGCGTATTCAAAAGGTTTGGTGTGAAGTGCAATCCTGCAGTAGGAGCGGCTTTGCTTCCTTCATCTTTTGCGTAAACGGTTTGATACCGCTCTGCAAGTGATTCATCTCTTTTGATATAAGGAGGAAAAGGGGTGTGCCTGAAAGCTTGAATGGAGGGGTGGTCAAGTGGCCGGCTCAATTCAAGCATTCGGATACCGTCCGGAAAAATATCAAGGGTTCGGGCCGAAAAGT
>SKZL01000093.1 GCA_007127395.1 Balneolaceae bacterium | reverse complement strand
TTTTTATAATCTTCAACACCGGGTTGATTGAATGGATTAACGTTTAACATGTAAACATATACAGACGTGAAAAGCTCATAAAAATAGATCAATTCACCCAGATTTTGCTCATTCAGTGTGTCGATAACAATCTTACAGACCGGCACCCCACCTTCCGAATGGGCCTGTACGGTTCCATTTAATGCACTGCGATTAATTTCATGGAAGGATCTGCCCTCAAGATAGTTCAGTTGATCAGTGTCATCAGTTTCACCTTTGTTCACTTTTAGGTCTGAAATCTGGTTTTCAACCACAATCAAAGTCTCAAAAATATTTCGCTGGCCATCCTGAATAAGCTGACCTACACTATGTAGATCAGTTGAAAATCCTGCCAGAGCGGGAAATAAACCTTTCCCATCTTTGCCTTCACTCTCTCCGATCAACTGCTGTATCCAGGCAACAACTCCGGCCAATTCCGGCTCAAACGATCCGATCACATCAACTGCATATCCGTCTTCATGCATCAAATATCTGACTGCTGCATATTTCAAAATTTCTTCACGGTCGCTGCTCTCTTTTTCATATAGAGATACTGCTCCATAAAAAAGTGTTCGAATATCAATGCCGGCCACTGCAATCGGTAATAATCCGACCGGAGTCAATACCGAAAAACGCCCGCCAACATCATCCGGAATCACATATTTTTTATAGCCTTCAGCATCAATAATTTTGTTCAGGACTCCACCCTCGGGACCGGTAGTTGCTACAATCCGATCTGATGCATCTTCATATTGATCATGAATCCAGGATCTGAGCATTCTAAATGCCAGAGCCGTCTCCAGAGTTGTACCCGATTTAGATATCACATTCAGATAGACACTCTTTTTTTCTCCATTTTGTTGTGGCTCTTCCAGATACTCAATCAGCTCCTTTAGATATTTACCACTCATATGATGACCGGCATATATAATTTCCGGGCCATTATTCTTGAAAACAGGATTTAAAGCCTTGATCACTGCCATTGCGCCGGTATACGATCCGCCTATTCCACAAACAATAAAGACATCTGCACTTTTTCTAATCTTCTCCGCATGGGTTGCAATCCCTTCCAGCTCTGCGTCATTCGGCTCCGACAGGATTCTTCTCCATCCTAGCCACTCACTACCCGGTCCTGTTCCATTCAGAGTTTGCCGGTAAGCATCTTCTGCCTGTTCCATTGCACTCTTAAACTCTTTTTCCCCGATGAACCTCTTCAGGTTCTCAATATCTGTTCTCACCATCATTCAATTATTTTGATTTCTTAATTTAATACTTTTGCCATTTTCAGCAGATCAAAATTGATCTCTTTTATTTTTCCAAAGGTTTGCTCAATAGGTGTGATCACACACTTATGATTTATCACACCTACCATTATTTTACTTTTACCATCCCTGATTGCATTAATTGCCTCATATCCAAGCCTGCTTGCCAGAACCCGGTCATGAGCGGTTGGAGAACCGCCTCTCTGGATATGTCCCAGTATACAAACTCTCATATCATATTTTCCGAAGTCTTCTTTTAACTGATCTTCCAGATGCCATGCACCACCTGTTTTTTCTCCCTCAGCAATTACAATGAGAGTACTCCTTTTTTGCACTTTTAAAGTCTCTTTTAATTTGCTTTTGATCTCACCGATCTTTCTCAATCCTTCGGGAAGAATGATCATCTCTGCACCACTCGCTATACCCGTCTCGAGTGCAATGAATCCTGCATGCCTGCCCATCACTTCTACCAGAAAAAGGCGCTCATGTGCATCGGCAGTATCCCTGATCTTGTCGATAGCATCCATTGCAGTATTAAGCGCTGTGTCATACCCAATCGTTTCGTCACTGCCGATTAAATCGTTATCGATTGTTGCCGGTATACCCACTACATTGATTCCATGCTCTTTAGATAAAATTGTGGCTCCCCTGAATGTTCCGTCACCTCCGATTGCAACAAGTGCATCTGCCCCTACACTTTTGAGGTTTTCAGCTGCTTTTGCACGCCCTTCCGGTTTCATAAATTCTTCAGATCTTGCGGTTTTCAGTACTGTACCGCCACGTTGGATGATTCCGGACACACTATTTCTGTCCAGGTCAACAAAGTCGCCTTTTATCAGCCCTCTGTACCCAAACATCACACCTACCACATCAATACCGTAATGTGAAGCCGTTCTCGCAGCTGCCCGTACCGCAGCATTCATTCCGGGCGAATCCCCTCCACTTGTCAGAATTGCAATTTTCATCAAAAACTCCTCACTTTTTTATTTTCCGCCAACTCAAGAATTTACTTTGCAAGTTCATTCAATATCATCAAATAATCTTAAACAGTCATCTATCCAAAAGATGAAAACAAGACAATAAATCGTTACGTTTAGTGACCAATGGCGGCTCAATTATTTCGATTTGAGTAAACTAAACACATGGCCTGCTTTGCGCAAATAATTAATCATCAATATTTGTATTTTCTCTAATCTTTTAATCTAAAAAATCAGAATGAGCCACGAGGTTCTTACAGAAAACAAAGACGTATCAACGAAAAAACGATCATTGGCGGAAGTCACTGAACCGGTAAAAGAAGATCTCAAAGTTTTCAGGAAATTTTTTAAGGAAGAGATTCGAAGTGATGTTTTTATTTTGGATCAGATTATCAACTACCTGCTTCGGCAAAAAGGGAAGGAGATACGCCCAACTCTGGTTTTTATGACAGCCAGAATGTTCGGAGATGTTGATATGCGCAGCTTTATTGCAGCTACCATGATTGAATTGCTCCACACAGCAACATTGATACATGATGATGTTGTTGATGAAGCCGATAAGCGACGCGGTTTTTTGAGCATTAACAAAATATGGCGTAACAAGGCCGGAGTTCTTCTCGGAGACTTTTTGCTCTCAAAAGGTTTGCTGATCGCACTCGATAATAGAGAGTATCAGCTGTTACATGTCCTCTCAGATGCAGTGCGCTTGATGAGTGAAGGTGAGCTCAGACAGATGAAAACATCCAATCTCTTTAACATGACAGAGGAGCGCTATTTTCAGATCATCTCAGAAAAAACTGCCAGCCTCATCTCTGCATGTTGTCAATGTGGTGCTATTGCAGTTACAGATGATGAAACTGTACTTGAAGAGATGAAAGAGATCGGCCTTCAGATCGGAATTGCCTTTCAAATAAAAGATGATTTGTTTGACTACGGATTGGATGATATCGGGAAGCCCACTCGTAATGATATCAAAGAGCGCAAAGTTACACTGCCACTGATATACGCACTCGAAAAGGCCTCTAAGAGCGAGCAACTGCATATTCAGCGTTTGATGCGTAAGAGGAAAAAAAGCTCCAAAAATATTGACGATATTGTAAAGTTTGTTCACCGTAATAATGGATTAAAGCTGGCCGAAGAGAAAATGCTGAGTTTTTCAGACTCTGCGCTGAAAAAATTAAAATCCCTTCCACTGCTTAAAGGATACGATGACTTCGCAGCTCTTGTCGATTTCATCGTGACCCGAAAAAATTAACCTTTTGCAGATGAGGCAACTTTTTCTATCGGATGTTCATCTGGGAGCTCAACCACGCCATTTAAATGATCTGCTTACAAGTCAACTTCTAAGGATCATTGATTACTGTGAAATCAACCGAATTAAAATCCACATTCTGGGAGATTTGATGGACTATTGGATGGAGTATCCGGATTACACTCCAAACCTCGGCAAAAAAGTTCTGGATCGGTTTAATCAATTCCATAAGACAGTAGATCCGGGCTTTTTTATAACAGGTAATCACGATAACTGGACGTACGGTTATTTCAGTGAAATCGGATTCAAGGTAGAACCAGAATATGCCGTGTTAAACCTCGACAACCGGGAAGTTTTGATGCTGCATGGTGATGGCCTCAAGGATCCTAAAATGGATCTGCCACGCCCACTTTTCCATCAACTCTTAAGAGATCCGCGATTCATTGCTCTCTATCAAACACTATTTGATGGTGAAACCGGCAATCATCTGATGAAAACATTTTCAGAATTTACCCGAAACAGTACAGATCTTGAGATTGAAAAACTAAGTAAATGGGCTCAAAATCTACTTAATCAACAATCTTTTGATTATATTTTGGCCGGTCACGATCATGTTGCCAGGATGGAAACATATTCAGACGGTATCTATATAAATACCGGTGCTTTCTATGCAGATGGCACTGCAGCAATGTACAACAACGAGCGCATCGATCTCGTTATATGGAACGATGAGAACAATCAATTTGAACCTTACAGATCCTCGATAAATAATCAGGCAAAAGAATGAGTGACAACGATAATAATGTTGATATGAGCCGATATTTCAGCGATCCTGAATATCGAAAACAGATCTCAGCTCAGCGCAAGAAAAAAAAGGGAACCGACATAAAAAAAAGAGTTCTTCTCTATTCAGCTGCTGCTTTCACTCTGATAATCATCACTATTACATTTTACGTTATATATCTCTTTCAGGGCTTACCTTCCATTCAAGAACTCGAAAATCCCAGAACTGCAATTGCCTCAGAGGTTAGAAGCCGTGATGGAGTAGTGCTGGATCGTTACTTTATAGAGAACAGAACTTATGTTTCTATTGATGATATCTCTCCAAATGCGATCAATGCCCTCATCGCAACTGAAGATCATCGTTTTTTCAACCACTGGGGAGTTGACTCCCAAAGCCTCATGCGACTACCATTTTATTGGGCAACACAGCGAATGCATGGCGGTTCCACGATCAGTCAGCAACTTGCACGAAATTTATATCGAAATATCGGTTTTGACGTTTCTGTAACGCGTAAACTTAGAGAAATGATTACGGCTGTTCAGATCGAAATCAACTACACAAAACAGGAGATTATCGAGATGTACCTGAATACGGTACAATTCAGTAACAGTGCATTTGGAATTGAATCGGCTTCCCGTACACACTATGGCAAATCTGCAAGTGATCTAACCGTTATTGAAGCTGCTACTCTGATTGGCCAATTGCGAGCGGTTTATGCGTACAACCCAAGGTTATACCCTGAACGGGCCAACACAAGGAAAAATGTTGTATTACAACAACTTTATAATAGAGGATTTATCTCTGAAGAGCTCTACTCAACTCTTCATGAAGAGGATATTGTATTGAATTATCATCCACCTTCCAGGGCCGGAAGGGAAAGCCGTTATTTCGGAGAGTACATTCGTCAACAGGTATTTGATTGGGTGATCGATAATGGATATGACCTCTATGCTGACGGCCTTGTGATCTATACAACTATTGATTCCAGACTGCAAAGACATGCGGAGCGAGCTTTAAGTGAAAAACTGGCTGAATTTCAACCAATTTTTCAAAGAGAATGGACATCTCCCGGTGGATCTTATATGAATAGGTTGTGGGAGGAATACCCGCAGTTTCTGCGTGATTATATTCGTGAGTCGGATCGATACAAAAATGCTTTTTCCAAGTACGACACCAATCAGGAGTCTGTGGTATTTGAAATTTTGATGAATGATGAAGCCTATCTTGACTCACTTAAAAGAGCCCGAACCAAGCTGCAAAGCAGCTTTACAGCTATTGACCCAAATAATGGTCATATCCTGGTTTGGGTTGGCGGATCAGATTACGGTACTCAGCAATTTGATCATGTTCACCAATCCAGACGCCAGGCAGGCTCAACCTTTAAACCATTTGTTTATGCGGTAGCTATTGATAATGGCTACATGCCTTACCATCGATTCTCCAAATTTCCGGTAAGTTTTATTGAGCCATCCGGCAGAATGTGGAATCCAAAAGATCCATCTGTACCGAGTGGACCGGAAATGGTTCCCCTGCGTCAGGGACTGGCAAGAAGCCTCAATAATGTAACCGTTCGGCTGCTGCCCGAAATTGCAGGTGCACCCGGAACCAACCGTGCCGCAGATCTTCAGCCGGCTGCCAATATGATTCGAAATATGGCTGCCAATCTGGGTATTGATATGAGCCGGTCTCCGGCATTCCCATCAATTGCTCTGGGAACTGCTGAGGTAACTCTTTTGGAACTTGTTAGTGCCTACACAACTTTTGTTAACCAGGGTGTTCACATTGAACCGATTGCCATCACACGTATTGAAGATAAGGAAGGAAATGTATTGGTCGAATATTTCCCCGAATATAGCCAGGAAGCCATTAGCCCTGAAACTGCCTACATCATGATCGATATGATGCGGGGGGTTGTCAGAGGCGGTGATGGTTATCACGGTACAGGAGTCAGATTACGTAATGTATATAATGTTCAGCAAGATGTGGCGGGAAAAACAGGTACCACACAAAACAGTGCTGACAACTGGTTTGTTGCCATGATGCCACACATTGTTATGGGCTCATGGGTTGGCGGAGAGGACAGAAGAATTCGATTTCCAACCAACAGTCCAAACAGTATCGGACAGGGAGCCAGGACCGCTCTTCCGATTGTCGGTGAATTTATCCAAAATGCCAGTTCAGATCCGGATGTAAACTGGAGTTATGAGGCATTTGCTCCGCCACCCGGTTTTGTGATGCCAGAGGACCCGGCTATCCTAAATAATGATCGTGACTCAAGGCGCGGTCGTATCGGTTGGTAATCTCTCCTGCATCATAATTAAGAGATTCTTAAAGTGCTTTTATGACTCTCAAAGAGATTGAAACGGCATGCTCTGTTTTATGTATGGACCCTATATAAAGGACTTTTAACGAGATGGTTTTTACCGTCGGATTATCTCCATAGCCGATTCATATCACTAAAACTCAATACTGTTAGTATTCATTTCTCGAATTTTTCATAGAATTTTTTAAAAACAGTTCTATTTTGCCGTCAATAACTGCTATATTCCTAGCCTCAATATCATTGACATTCCGTACAAGCGACGATAACTTGATGCGGATCAAAAACAGTTAAATTTTATATGTTAGAACAATATATCCCGATTTTTGTTTTATTGGGCGTCGCTATATTTCTTGCAGTCCTGTTAATGTCACTCTCAAGATTGTTGGGCCCATTCAGGCCAAACAAGACGAAACTTAAACCATATGAGAGTGGAATGGATCCTGTAGGTGAGGCTAAAGACCGATACTCCATAGCGTTTTATCTGGTTGCCATGGAGTTCATCGTATTTGATCTGGAAGTCGTCTTTTTATACCCATGGGCTGTTCGCTTTATGGAACATGGTACCGGAACTTTTATCGCGATGGTTGTATTTATTGTAGTACTCTTTATCGGTTTAATTTATACCCTGAAGAAAGGAACCCTTGACTGGGATCTGAAAAAACTGAAATACGAGGCAATAACTAAGTAATTATGGGTTTAGAAAGTGCACTGGGTCAGGGTTATCTGACCACAAAATTGGATACAGTAGTTAATTGGGCACGTTCCAATGCAGCCTGGCCGATGCCTATGGGGCTGGCATGCTGTGCAATTGAAATGATGGCATTTGCAGGGCCGCGATATGATGCAGCCCGTTTTGGTTCAGAGGTAATGCGTTTTTCTCCCCGACAGGCAGATGTCATGATTGTTGCCGGATGGTGTACATATAAAATGTCACACGCCATTCGCAGAATCTGGGACCAGATGCCCGATCCGAAATGGTGCATCGCTATGGGCGCATGTGCATCTACTGGCGGAATGCACAGATGATATGGAGTGGTTCAGGGTGTAGATAATGTCATACCGGTGGATGCTTATATTTCCGGATGCCCCCCCCGCCCCGACGCGGTTCTTCACGCACTTATGAAAATTCAGGATAAAATAAAATCTGAGCACTCAGTTATGCTCGATACATAAGAAATTATGAGTTTGAAATTATCAGAACCCCTTCAAAAGACGGTAGATACACTCACAAATGAGTTTTCGGATAAAGTGATAGAAGTCTATCAATCATCCGGTGATACCTTTATACGTGTCGAAACTGATTCAATTGTAGATGTATGTCGGATGATGAAGGAAAAACTCCACTATA
>SKZL01000347.1 GCA_007127395.1 Balneolaceae bacterium | reverse complement strand
TGTTACCGCCGGCATTGGGCCAGTTGACAACCATGCCAACGCCCGATTTCAGGGTCATAGCATCCCACGACCAGCCATCCATCAGCATTGCTGCAGACTGCCCTGAGATCAAGCCGCCTCCCGGTGTTGTGACAGATACCACAATCCCGGCGGATCGCGCAACTCCGATATGCCTGCTTTCCGGATTGAAAGCACTTTCCACCTTCACATTTGGATTTACTGCACCCTGCTCATTCACATCCACAGTCAGATTGACGGCTCCAATCTCGTAGATACCCATCTGACTGTACGCGTCAATAAACCCCGGAAAAATGTGCTTTCCGCTCACATCTTCTACAACTGCATTTTCCGGTATAGTCACATCCGTTCCGATTGCAGTAATGACTCCATTCTCGAAAACGATGGTTCCACTCTCAATCATCCCGTTGGTTACGGTGTGAATCGTACCGCCTGTCAATGCGATCGGCTCACTTTGAGGAGCAGCAGGTATCTGAGCTTCCACTATATGCAATCCTGAAAAAACCAGCACCATTAGTGTCAGCCCAATTAGATTTACAACTTTGTTCAAATTTGTCATTTTCATATACTTTTCTGAATGGTTGATATCGGAACAGATTTTTGTCATTGGTTCAGTCATTTTTCACCTCCACAATTCTTTGAATCAATCTTTTCCTCTCCTCCTCGATGGCAGAACGCAGTACGGCATCTTCCTCGATGTCGAAATATTTACGTCCTTCAATCCAGGTCTGTTCAGCTTTGGTGAATGTTGACAGAGGATCTCCGCTCCAGATCACAAAATCTGCATCCTTACCCGATTCCAGTGACCCGACTCGATGGTCAATTCCAAGCAGTTTCGCAGTCACACTTGTAACGAGAGACATCGCATCCACCGGATCCATTCCGGTTCGCACCATCTTGGCTGCTTCCCAATTCATCCTGCTGGCAACCTGACTGTTATCAGAGTGAAGTGATGTGATTACACCTGCCTCATGAAGCAGCCTTGCGTTGTAATTGGTCGCATCATAAGCTTCGATTTTAAATGATGACCAGTCGGTCCATACAACTGCACCGGCTCCATGTTCTGCAAGCTCCGGTGCAACCTTATAGGCTTCTACACCGTGATGGAATGCTTTGATTCGAAAATCATAACGCTCTGCCAGTCTCATCAGCATCAGTATCTCATCTGCACGGTAACTGTGTGATTGAACCAAAATATCCATGTTCAGAATATCCACGATCGCATCCAGCTGAAGGTCACGCCGAGGCGGGATTCCACTTTGGTTCGCCTCCCACTCATTCCATCGTGCCTCATAATCTCGTGCCATATTGAACCGGTCTGCAATAATCTGCTCCACTCCCATCCGGGTTTCAGGATAGCGGTCGGTACCTACACGTTTTGGATTCTCACCCAAAGCAAACTTCACTGTTCGAGGTGCATCATCTATGATCAGGTCGTCTGACAATGCCCCCCATTTCATTTTAATATGCACATTTTGTCCTCCAATCGGATTGGCTGAACCATGCATGACGTGTGCTGTTGTGAGTCCGCCGGCAAGCTGTCGATACATCCAGATGTTATTAATGTTCAATACATCACCCATCCTCACTTCGGGTACAATTGCATTGCCGATCTCATTCACACCGTCCACACCGGAATGAATATGTGCATCGATCAGGCCGGGGGTCACGTGTTTCCCTGTTCCGTCAATCACAACTGCATTTCGGGGCACCCGCAGGTTTTCTCCCACTTCGGAAACAACACCCCGCTCAATCAACAGATCTGCATTTTCGAGGACTCCTTCTTCGCCCATGGTCCAGACTGTAGCATTCTGAACCACTACATATCGGGGTTGTTCAGGCATCGCTTCTCGTCCAAATTCCATTGCCGGTCGTAATTCTGAAAGCACCAAATCCCGCTCTCTTTTTTCAGATGGTTCACTCTCAGGCTTCTCCGCATCAGATACCTTTTCACCACTCCATTGAACACGATCACGTCCCGGCACCTCAGCCCATCCATACAATTTTCCATCAGAAATGGAAGCTGTCAGGCGAACAAGGCCATGCAGCTCAAAATCATCACCTGAAAAATCAGCCCGAAATCGTCTCGGATCATCCTCAACAGATACAGAAAGCAGATCCACTTCAATATCATTGATCGAGATTTTTCCACTTAGACGGCCTGGCCTGGATTCAGTAATATTCAATGAACCTTCTGCAGATCCATCTGTGGCTGCAACACTCCACTCACCCGTAATTGCAACCGTTCGGTCTCTGTTCAGATTGTAGTGAGTTCCATCTACCCAAACATCCATTATACGTGAACCGTCATCAAAAAGATCACCATCTGTAATTACAAAACTGGCAGATTTACCGGTTTCAATGGTTCCGTGTGTAGATGAAATCCCCAGAAGCCGTGCCGGGTTTACAGTCAATGCAGAGAGAGCCGTCTCACTGTTCAGGCCTGCATGAACCGCTTCACGCAGATTTCTCCAAAAATGTGATCTATTCTCCAGGCCATCGGTGGTCAATGAGAAAGCAATACCCGAATCAGCCAGCCTTGCCGGGTTTTCCGGTGCCAGATACCAATGACGCAGAGCTGCAAGATCTTCATTCAAGGCATCTTCAGGAGTGTCGATATCCGGTGTATCAGGAAAAGCAATTGGCAGAATCAGGGAAACTTCTGTTTCACTCAGCACATCCAGCAAACTGTATTCATATCCATTCCCCCGAATCCACGGAGTGATGTTAAATTCATCTGCCAAACGGTTCACCCGTAAAATCTCTTCATCACTGTTGGCTGCAAAGAGAATGGGCTGTTCACCGCGGATTACACTATGCAAAGCTGCAACAGGAGCATTCACCTCGGGTCGCTGATGGCCTCTTGGATTATTGCTATAGATACTATGTGCCCTGTCATACCAATCAGCATCATAGAGAGTCTGCCGGATAAGTGCAATCGCACCAATGGCAGAAGTGGGATATCCAAAACCAAACTCCCATCCTCTTGTAAGTCCCGCTGACTGAGCCACATCCTCCCTTACAAGCCGATCGGTTATTGAGCCGTCTTTAAGGCTCACAACTGCTGCACTCCCTTTAAAAAGCCCCAAAGTTGGTGTACTCAGAGCAGTAGTGAATCCCTGAGATCTCAACTCTGATGATCCGTCATTCTCATGGTTGAATTCATCAACAGCATTCAAATGAGCTCTGAGGTGTGGGTTCCAGGACTGTGCTCCCCTATCCAGCTCCACTGTTGGATCTTTTTGTCCAACATCGGTGTATGCATCGATAAAACCGGGATAAACAGTGCGGCCATTCAGATCCCATATTCTCGCATCTGCAGGTGGATTTACATTACGGCCCACAGCTTCAATAATTCCATTTCGGATCACAAGAGTCCCATTTTCAATGACTGAACCGGGTGCTGTAATGATAGTCGCATTGGTAAATGCGTGCACAGCAGGGGTATTATCCTTCATTCCTTCTGTCGGCGTTGTTTGTGCGGAAAGTACAAATGGGATACTTAAAATAACGGCTCCCAAAAGAGCACTTAAATATCGTTTTTTGCACTTTAAACTGATTTTTTTAAATACTTTTATCATATAGTCCATGCGTTTGATGGTTGATTCGTATACTTATCCGGTTCTCTAAACCTGCTTTTCCGGAGTGCACAATTTATACATCCATCTTCCGATTTAAAAAAGAAAATGCTCGAAGCTTTTTATGACAGTTTAAAAATTTGTAAAGTGATACGGATTTTTGTCGTGCAATTAGATCCATTTCACCCTATCCTTTACCGGAATTAATGTTTAATCACATATGCAAAAAAGTTCTCGAAGTGTCTGTTTCATCATCAATCCTGCTGCCGACAGAAAGCGCTCTTCCCGCCACATCTCATGGATACAGGAAGAGGCAAAAAAAAGATGGCACAACTATGAAGTGGTTATCACCAATGCCAGGGATGAAATCGACCTGCTCGCCTCTCAGAAGGGTGAAAAATTTGATATAGTAGTAGCTTGCGGAGGTGACGGAACTGTCAGTAATGTTGCAAACGGCCTGGTTCAATCAAATGCCTCACTGGGAGTTTTACCAATCGGTTCAGGAAATGATTTTGTAAAATCACTCCGTTTGAACCGTACACTTCCCGAATGTATGGATCTACTGCAAAATGGCAGGTCGGTAGTGATTGATATGATCTATTATGAAGGAGACGCAACAGGATGGTGTGCCAATACAATAGGCTCCGGACTTGACGGACTTGCAAACTACTACGCAGGTAGATATCGAAAATTGAAGGGTTTTATAGTTTATGCTTTAGGTGCGATTAAAGCCTGTTTAAAGTTCAGAGGATCAAAAATGCGGCTCATTGTTGACGGTGATGAGATCACAGGTGAATATTTGATGGTGACACTCTGCAATGGGAAGTGGGAAGGGGGGCGCTTTCATGTTGCCCCTGATGCAATAATGGATGATGGCCACCTGGATCTGCTTCTGATAGAGAGGTTACCGATCTATCTGATTCTCGCATATCTTCCGATGTTCAGCCGGGGGCCATCTGAATTCATGAAAGGTGTCTCATCCATCAGATGCAAAAAAGTTGAAATCAACTCTGAAAAACCACTCTATGTTCATAGAGACGGAGAGCTGGTTGCAGATTCGATGGAATATCTTAAGCTTGGGATAAGAGAGGGGGTTTTGAAAGTTATAGTGGAGTAATAACAGGGAAAAGTAAAAAGTTAGAAGTGAAAAGAGTTTGTGCAGAGATGGCCTGTGATCCTGACTTTAAGCAATCACACAGGAATAATCTAAACATTCATTTCGATATCAGTCTATTCTTTTCCCTTCTAACTTTTTACTTTTTACTCATAATCATTGTATCTCCAGATACTCCTCATAAATATATTCCCATAAACCGGCTAAATCGGACCCCTTGTTGTGTGGATTTTTAGACTTGGATGATTTCATCGCATCAATACATGCTCTTTCACGTGCATGGCGTATGGCTTTTATCTGATGCTTGGTTGGGTTCTCAATCATCTCTTCATATTTATCTTCTTCACTCATCATCTCACGGATTTAATGCACATTTACTCTCTAAAAAAGAGACAAATTACGGGTTTGTCAAATATAAACTTAGGAGACTCCATAAATCAGGCTACTTTCTTAAAACGTTAAAAGATCGATTTTATTGCATTAAACTTCTATTTAAATTGACTTTATATAACTTTCCTTCCACTGATTTATAAAATGTATTCAGCGAATGTTTTCTGAATTGTGTAATCTGTTTATATGGATGAAGTGATTTCATAAAATTTTTTTTGATCTATAAATGAGGCTTTGAAAACAGGGAGAAAATTCGGGAGAGTCACTCATTGTGAACTCCGTCCCAACAGCTGCCGAGGAAGGTTCCTCTCTAAGTTTTGCAATGCTTCACAATCATAAAAGTCTGAAATAATGGTTACTAAAAGGTTAAATCTGCATAAGTCCGGCCCCAATTTTTCCAGAATATCCCTTGGATTGTGGCGTCTGCATGAATGGGATATGAGTACAACTGATCTCACAGCATACGTTGAAGAAGCTATTGAACTGGGGATCACTACTTTTGATCATGCAGATATCTATGGTTCATACGGAAATGAAGAACTTTTTGGCAAGCTGCTAAAACAAAAACCTGAACTCAGGGAAAGAATTGAGATTGTATCAAAATGCGGTATCTGCCTTGTCTCTGATGCCCGGCCGGAAAATCACATTCAGCACTATAATACCACCTCTGATTATATACGAATGTCGGTTGATCGATCACTGAAAAAATTACAGACAGACTACCTGGATCTGATTTTAATCCATCGGCCTGATCCGCTTATGAATACAACTGAAATGGCCGATATATTCTCTCTGTTACTGGAAGAGGAAAAAGTGAAGCATGTTGGCGTATCCAACTTCACACCATCTCAGTTCGACCTCTTCCAAAGCAAAATGGAGGTTCCCCTTGTTACAAATCAGGTGGAGTGCTCATTACTTCACCTTGACCCGATCTATGACGGCACATTCGATCAGGCACAAAAATTGAACCGCTCACCTATGATATGGAGCCCTTTTGCAGGTGGAAGAATTTTTACCGATGATGGAGATCGTGCTCAAAAAGTGAGAAATCTGTGCAAAGAACTCGCTGAAAATTATAACACTTCTGTTGATCAGATTGCCCTCGCCTGGTTGTTCGAGTTGCCCTGTAACCCACAGGCAGTGATAGGTACCGGCAGATCGGACAGAATGAAAAGCGCCGTTAAGGCAATGAATGTTCCACTTGAACGGCAAGATTGGTACCGACTCTTGGAGGCAGCAAATGGACACCCTGTTCCTTGATTTCTGATAATTCGAAGCATCACAACGCCTTAAACAAAACCCTGTGGTTTACTCAGAAACCGCTTTCTCTTCCTTTGAGAAAGAGTACATTTTCCGTAATTTTCGAAAAACTATCAACTAACCTACAGATGCGGTTCTGCTAATCAAAAGCGCAGTTTTGCAGACAGAAGGTAACAATAATCGACTAATTTTATGGATCTATTTGACAAACTGGTAGAAAGGCCTTCACCTCTGGGCCCGTTTACTTCCGAGGGATACGGCTATTATACATTTCCAAAACTGGAAGGCCCTCTTGGCCCCGATATGAAATTTAATGGGAAAGATGTGGTTGTCTGGAGTATTAATGATTACCTCGGCATTGGTGCGAATGAAACCATCAAAAAAGTGGACGCTGATGCTGCTGCAAAGTACAGTTTCAGTGCACCGATGGGTGCACGGCTCATGACCGGCAATTCTGATGAGCATGAAGCTTTGGAAAAGGAGCTTGCCGATTTTGTTCATAAACCGGATGCTCTGCTTCTGAATTACGGTTACCAGGGAATTATGAGCGTGATCCATTCGCTTGTGGATCGAAACGATTTTCTGATTTATGACGAATTGAGCCACGCTTGTATAGTTGATGGGAAGCAGCTTGCAATGAGTGAAACCGCCGTTTTCAAACATAATGATATTGAAGGGCTAGAAAGGCAACTTCAGAGAGCCGTCAACAGAATGAAACCGAACTCTTCCATATTGGTGGTTACTGAGGGAGTCTTCGGCATGACCGGTGATCTTGGAAAATTGAAAGAGATTGTCGCACTTAAAGAGAAGTATCCTTTCAGGCTTTTGGTTGATGATGCTCATGGATTCGGAACGTTAGGCCATGATGGTTCCGGTGCCGGTACAGAACTCGGATGCCAGGATGGCATCGATATCTATTTCGGTACGTTTGCAAAATCAGTTGCTCTCATCGGTGCATTTGTAGCAACAGAACCCAGAGTGATTGAGTTTCTGAAAGCTAACGCACGAAGCCAGATTTTTGCTAAGTCATTACCAATAGCACTTGTTGTATCGGCAAGGGAACGAATCAAGCTCATACGCGAGAATCCTCAATGGCGAGATAAACTGTGGGAAAATGCTAAGAAATTGCGCAAAGGATTGCGTGAAATCGGGTACAATGTACTACCCTCTGAAAGCCCGGTCACACCTGTCCTCACTGAAGGCAGTACCGAGCTTTGTACCACAATTATGAGAGAATTGCGTGAAAAACATGGCATTTTTGTCAGTGGTGTTGCCTATCCGGTTGTACCCAAGGGTATGGTGCTGATCCGCCTGATTCCGATGGCAACTCATACAGATAAACACATTGACAAAACACTCAAAGCCTTCGAAGCGATCAAACCGATCGTATTCAAGGATGTGAATGTATCTAAATCTGCCTGATTACTCTTTATCTTATACCCGGGCAGAACTTTAGTAAATCAATTCTGCCCATTTTTTTCAGAACAACTCACTTTGTCTTGTTTAGCGGCAAGATCTACCCGATGTTTGCTGTAGAGTCTAGTCGGTTTTGTGGTTATTCCATATCTCTGTAATCGACGGTAATAAATTAAAATACTAATGCCTATCGCTTGTGAATTCATTATCTGCCTGCGGTTTTGTATTTTCCTCCGCTAAATTGAAATTAAACTGATTCTGCACTATGCGAAATGCTACATTTTTTATTCTACTTTTTTTATTGGTTTATTCAGGTGAGATCCATTCACAGACTGTACCCGAAAACCTGACTCTCAAAGAGATTTTTCATGAACCGGTCATT
>SKZL01000274.1 GCA_007127395.1 Balneolaceae bacterium | reverse complement strand
CCTCTCGCACAGAGATTGCACTCTTTAGGGTATCAAATAAAGGGCTCCACAACTACTGAAGAAAAAGTTAAGCTTCTCAGCCAAAATGGAATTGATGGCTACCTGATCCGTTTACCGGAGGACCTGAATAAGCCGGAGATCAAATCATTCTGGGAGACCGATATTCTTTTTCTCAATATTCCTCCCCGCTTGAGAGGAGATAATAAAAGTGACTGGGACTATCCATCAATAATCCGAATGATTAAGGATAAATCGGTAGAAACAGAGGTATCATGGATCATCTTTGTTAGCTCCACTTCTGTCTACGGTGAATTCGGTGGCGTTACAACCGAAGATGATGCCAATCCGGATACCACATCAAAACCCGCCGGAAAAGTGCTCCTCAAATCAGAATCGGTGATTCAGTCTGAGGGAAACGATTTTACAATCCTGCGGCTTGGCGGTCTCTATGGATATGGACGTCATCCTGTTCACTATTTAAGTGGCAAGAAAAACCTTGACAGGGCCAATAAACCGGTGAATCTAATCCATCAGACTGATTGTATCAATATTATCACGGAAGTGATCAAACAGCGTAAACGGGGTGAAATCTATAATATGGTATCAGATGGCCATCCACCCCGAAAAGCTCTCTATGAGTCAGCAGCTGATCACTTTAATCTGCCCAAACCGGAGTTTAAAGATGATGATCAGGCCGATTACGTGGTAGTATCTAATGATAAATTGAAAAGAGACCTGCTTTATCAATTCTCATATCCGAATCCAATGGACCACACTCCCTGAACCTTTGAAATCCTGAGTCAAGCATAAACTCACCGTTCCGAAACTATTCTGCCCCATTTACATATTCGTCAAACGACTGACTTAGAAATGCATCACTTCCAATAAAATTGAGCAGATTTGAAAAGACATCCGCGTCCAGATATCCCGGCTGCACACCAATAATTGCCCCTTCATCATTCATAAAATAGGTAGTCGGGATATTCTTGTTATCGAGTGCCCGTGCAAATTCAGACTCTGTCATCTCATTCCCCTGATAGTTAACTATTTCGTCCGACTCTACATTGATCTGTACCCACAAATAGTAATCAGATATAGCCTCCTTTACAGCATTGTCTGTGTAAACATCTGAATGCATCCTTTGACAATAGGGGCACCAAGAAGCATATACATCCAGTAAAATCTTCTTATCCTCTTGTGGTGCCCTCTTTAAAGCCTCTTCGAGTGAAACAGGGCCATCCTGTACGTCTTGCGCATAGAGCGGCCGCACAAAGATTGTTATGATCAACAATGTGACAATAAGAACAGATTTATACAGATTCATCATACTTAAATATTATACCGGATTCAGTTTTTTTTGATAACGATCATTGTCAGATCATCGTATTGATCCGCCTGATCCACAAATTCAGATAATTTTTGCTCAATTTTCTCCACAATCTCCATCGAATTGAGATGGTGATGCTTTTGGATTAAGTGATTAAGCCGATTCTCACCGAAGAGTTCATTTTCTCGATTCACCGCCTCCACAATCCCATCGGTATAGAGAATTAACAGATCACCCTTATTGAGATGGATACTCTGCTCTGAAATATGTTTTCTGAAAATATGCTCATCGGCCATTCCAACAGCAATGCCCTCCGGCTGGTAAGTATGCAATTTTTTCTCCTCGAAACTGTAGTATAACAACGGGTTATGCCCTGCCCTTGAAAATTGAAAAATATTCTTTTCACTGTTAAACATTCCAAATATTAGCGAAATGAATGTACCTCGATCTGCATTTTTACGGAAAAGTTTATTCATCTTTGTGAGCACATCTTTAGCTGAAGTGTACTCATCACAGAATGCATACAACACACCTTTTATAAAGGTCATATAAAATGCAGCTTCTATCCCTTTTCCGCTAACATCTCCTATCGTAATTGCCAACTGATTATCGGGCATGTCAATAAAATCATAATAGTCGCCACCGGTCTCAAATGCCGGTTTACAGATGGCATAGATATCAAGCCCATCTATTTTTGGAGTGTGTGAAGGCAAAAAGGACTGCTGCACTTTCCGCGCTATTTGTAACTCCTGTTTAATTCTGTTTTCACTTGCAAGTTCCTGAATATAATCAGGAACAAAATCAGGCAACTCATTTGCAGACCTGCCACTGTATATGTTGGCAGCTCCATATATAAAGCCTGCTATCAGGATCAAAATAAATGCATAAAATTCGAATGCGTCGGGAGATCCACTTAAAAGCCAACCATTTGCAGTGGTTATCAAACTGATGTAAACAAATACTGAGAGCAAAATGGTCATAAAATCTTCTTTTAAATAGATCCATCCCAAAATCACTCCCGAAACAGCTGATATAGATATTTCGGTACCAAGACCCCCAATATTGAAAGCGAGCGGATTCACAATCAACATAATCAGGCCGGTAACTGCAATTATCATCCAGCCCGATTTAAAGGAAGCCCATATCTTGCCTATAATTACAAGAAAAATAACAGCGACAATCAGAAATGCGATTAAAAAGTTACCCACCAATGAAAATATAAACGGTAAATAGATCTTATTAGCCGTGAACTGATCAGTCAGTGTAACATATGAATCCGGCAGCAAGGTGATCACTACGACAAAGATTAAACTCAGGATGAACCCCCAGCTGATGCCTCTGACAATACTCAAACCGATTGGTATATTCACATAATGACCAATACGTAACAGATCAAATGTTCGAAGTTTCTCCGGCCAGTTCTGTCGTGTAATTGAATCAGAAATTGCCGTAACTACAAACAGCCCGATTGATGAAATGGCAGCCAGAAAACCCATTCCAATCAGCAATCCGACAATGAAATAGAATTCAAATTTTTCAAATGAGTTCAGATGAGTGTATAACTCCTGAACAATAAACAAGGATGGGAATAAAAAACCACCTAAAACAGCCACAAGTATGGCAATTTTCATATCCACCAATCTCAATCTGAACCGAATAAAGAGCATAATAATCAGACAGAAAAATGCGAGCAACAGTATAATACCTCGAACTCCTCCAATTATAGAACCGATTCCCCCTGCAGGTTCAGCCGATAATTCAAAACTGTATTGCATCGAAACCAGATCACCGGTAGGCAATATATCCAGTGTTACCGATACCGGCTTTACACTCTCCATCTCCTGATTTTTAAAAGTTGCACGTACAACTTCAAAACTCTCAAATGGCTGTAAATCAATACGGTCAAGTTTAAATCGATTTTCAGGCCATCCGGACATACGGATATAGTATTCAGCCAAACGCTCAGCAGCATCCCTGCCTATGTTAATTGGTTCACCCCTGCTGATCTTCGCCGAATCAATCTCCGTATCGGACATATCACTTAATGAAAACCTGAATGAGTGCAAAACCAATGAATCTGTCGGCAATGTCTGAATTGATAAATTTTCGATATTAAAGGCATAACTCATTGCCTCTCTATTTACTATACGAGATGGAAGATTGTTGTCCCGGTTTCTTAGGCTAATCAGTTCCCCCCCTTCAGAAAGTTGTAGTTCAATTATTTTTGCTGTCTGTACATTAAAAACGGTTTGCACATTTTCTACCTCCTCTCTGCCAACCAAAATCCTGGAATTCCAATAAAAGGCCGGGTTAAGTGATTTGTGTAGTGGATTGGAGTAAAAATTTTTGAAATCGGTCTCTTTTTGAAGCGAATCCAACAAAGATGTGTTGATTTGAAACCCGATGACCGGATCTCTCATGGATTCAAAACCAAGCTGACGAGCAAACTCTACTGAACGGTCTGAAACCGTACTCTCCCCAAGACTGTTATCTGCAGCCGGTAGAGGGTGAAAGTCGTAATAGAGCCAGAAGAAAAGTAGCAGCGCTATAAATCCGGTCCCTACAAGTATCAAATCTTGTCTGGCAGTGTCACTTCCAGGTATCAAAGAACTTTTAGTTCCTATGTTTTATGAATAATTTTATGACTCCAATGTACATCGATTTTGAGACAAAAATGTTTCAAATTTTTTAATCAGATCTATAATAACAAGGATTACAACAAAATGTGTTTAATCGTTTTCGCTTATAAGGTCCACCCGGATTACCCGCTGATTCTGGCAGGAAACAGGGATGAATTTCACGACAGACCTGCTATGAGCCTTTTCAAATGGAATACAAATCCTCCCATTATTGCAGGAAAGGATGTCAAAGCAGGGGGAACCTGGCTGGGTGTAAGTGAAAATGGCAAAGTTGCTGCCCTTACTAACTACCGTGACCTTAATAATATCAAGAAAAACAGACCATCCAGAGGTGAAATCATACCAAAATTCCTGGCATCCGATGAAAATCCTGACTACTTACTGCAACGTTTGGATAAAAAATCCGATCTCTATAATGGATTTAATCTGATCGCAGGTACTACTGAAACACTTTATTACCTTTCCAATCACGGACACTCAGTTGAACCTGTCCAGCCGGGCATACATGTCATTAGCAATGCTGCACTCAACACTCCATGGCCGAAGGCAAAATGGGCTGTAGATCGCTTCAAATCAATACTCGATAACGGTTCATTTGATGATGACTCCATCTTTGAGATGCTTAGAAACAGTGATACTTATCCGATTGAATTGCTGCCCGATACCGGACTTTCAGATGAAATGGAGATCGCTGTCTCTTCTGTTTTTATCCTGACGGATAACTATGGCACACGTTCATCTTCATTCATAACAATTGACAACAACAACCAGCTCAGTTTTTCAGAGAATGTTTACCGGCCGGGCACCAAAACCGTTGAGAGCCAAAAAAACATCTCTATGCAATTACATCCGGATTTATAACAACCCCGATCTTATGATTGCTATTCCGGTAATATTCACGACAATTCACCCGGTGGCCCGGATAAACATCTTCAGATCAGCTCAGGAATCCAGCTCTCTCAACCGCTCCCTCGCTCCCCTTACTGCTTCCGGCATTGCTCTCTGTGAAATGGCCATTCGATAGTATTTCGCGGCTTGATCATGACGGCCCAACTCTTCTGCTGTAATCCCTGCAAAATATGTGCTCAATGTCTGGAGATCCCTCCTTTCACTATTTGCAAGCCCGTTGCCAATCTCAGCCGCCTTTGCAAATGAGTTAAACGCCGATGAATAATCACCCAAATAATATTGAGCTCTTCCACACCAGTAGGTTAATTCATGCTCCATAACCGCAGGAGCCGGCAATCCTTTCAATTGCCAATGTGCCATCGTTTCGCTGTAGAATTGAATCATATTGCTGTATTCACGAAGCTGACCCAATGTCCCCATATACATTCTTCTGTAATATCCGTTGTCCGGATACTGTTCAACCAGTGAGTAATAAAGCCTTTTTGCAGTCAGATGATCATTTTCATAGAAAAAATTGATTGTCGCTAAAAAGTAGGTTGCTTCAGGACGTGCAAAAATAGATTTCTCAATTGCCTCTTTTAGCAGTTCCATTCCTTTTTCACGATCACCATCCGGAAGAAAGAATGAGACCGGCCTCACTATCGGATAGGTTTCCGGTACATATGCAGCATAATAGTACTTCATACCTTCTGCGAAATAGTTGTCCGGCAGATCCGGTGCCACCTCCATTAACCTCTGATGTGCCTGAAAACCACGCCTGCCAACCTGTAGACTTGTAATCCATTGTTCCTTATTTGCATGCATACGGGCCACATAACTGTTTGATACAGCACGGATAACCAGTGCATCGGTGTGATCCGGCTCGTTCCTTAAAATACGTCCGGCTTCAAAGTCAGCTTCTCTCATCAGTTCAATAAACCTCTCTTCGTGATCTGTAACTGCCAAATCTTCCAATACAAGCCACCAATTTTCCATACCACTCCATAAAATCCAGATCGGATGTTCAGGATATCTGTTCTGCCAGGGCTTTAGAATAACTCGTGCTGCTGCTTCATTACGGTTATAAAGGGAGTCGATGGCCGCTATCGCATCGATAGTGAACTCCGGGTCATCAATCAGAATTTTAGTCTGGCCGGCGGTTTGGTTCGGCAAGAGCACAAACAGCAATATCAGCAACAGGTTGATGAGTGTTGCTCGCAGGATTGAAGGACAGGCGTTATTAATATGATCAGAGAAAATGTTCATCTATTTGAGATATTCAAGAAACCATCCCTCCGTGAGGTCAATAACCTCAGCAAACGGTTCCGGAAAATCCTTCTCCTCGAATGGATGTGAAATACCGAATGTATGGCCGGTACCGGCAATAAGCCGGATCTCCTTATCTTCCGACGGAGATTTTCGGAAAAGCTGTTCAGAATCCTGATATGATACGGCCTCATCCTCTTTTGCAGCTATAAACAAGGATGGAATATATAGCTCTTGCACTCTTTTGATCGCCATCAATCTGTCTGCATTGCTGATCGCATCATCATATACAACCTTATCAAGTTGCAATATTTGTCCGGTTCTGGAATTCACAATCTCTGTCGTACCGCTTTTCCCCCAATCACTCTTCATTTGATCGCTCCACCTTGCATTGTAATCAGCGACAGCAGACCATGTCACCAAACACTGTATCTCTGCATATTCTGCAGCAGCAGCTACGGCCGTATGTCCGCCTCTGGAGTGACCGACCAGGCCTATTCTGTCGGTATCCAATGATACTTTATCACTGCTGATCAATTTCGTTTTGATCGCTTCGATTATACTCACAACATCCTCTAAATCCTGAGTCAATGTCTCTCTTCGAAACAGCTCCGGCTCATCAAATTCAGTTAAGCTTTTACCCACACCGCTAAGCGACATATTGAATGCAACTACAGCAAAACCAGACCTTACAAGCTCTTCACATGCATCAGGAAATGCCCCCCAATCCTTAAATCCCTTGAAACCATGAATAAAAAGAATAACAGGCAATGAGGAGCTGTTCACAACAGTAGGAACCAGAAGATCATATCGTATGGGTAACCCCTCACCGGAGGGAATCTCGCCTTTTATCTTGGTTATACTGCTGCTTCTCATAATTTTTATGAATCTTTGTTAAATGCTAATGTATCCAGTTTTACCAGTTTCCTGAGATCATTTATCTCTTTTTGCTTCAAATACCGCCAGCGCCCCACCCGTGTATTTCTATCGGTTAATCCCGCATAACGGGTTCTGACCAGTTTCGTGACATCTGCACCGAAATAACCGACAATCCTCCTTATAAGATGATTACGCCCCTCAAAAACAGATATTGTTGTGATATATGGATTCATTGGATCTCTTTTCACCCCGGCCGGCTGTACAGGCCCATCCTCAAGAGTAATACCTCCCCTCAGTTCATTGAGTTGATCATCCGTCAATAATACACTGGTACTCACTTCGTATGTCTTTTTCACCTTAAAGCTGGGATGCATAAGCCTGTGAGCCAAGTCACCGTCGTTCGTCAAAATTAGCAGGCCCATCGTATTTCGGTCAAGCCTTCCTACCGGATAAACCCTGTGTCCGGTTGCCCCCTCAATAGCATCCACTACAGTGTTACGATCCTTTTCATCATCCGTAGTGCTGATCGTATCTCTCCCTTTATTCAGCAAAATATAGACAAACGGTTCAAGGGAAAGTTTTTGTTGATCCACCTCCACCTTATCACTGCTTTTTACTTTCGTCCCAAGCTCTGTGATCACTTTACCGTTAACCTTTACTTTACCTTGCTCGATATATTCATCGGCCTCTCGCCTTGAGCACAAGCCCGCATGCGCAATATATTTGTTCAGGCGGATCTCCTCTCTCAGATAATCTTTTTGTGCAACACTTTGTGAATTGAGCTGAGATGATGGTGATCGCTGTTGCCGATTGCTCTTCTTTTTCTGACCACTTGATCCGCTGGAACCTCTGCCCCTTCCGCCCTTTTTATAGTCCCGCTTCTGACCTCTATCCCGATCCAACCCATCTCCTTCACTCCTTCTTCTCACCGGCCTTCCGGGCTTCTCATCAGATCTTCTCTTTTGAGCCTTCTCTTCGCCCGAACCTTGTTTATCTTCCGTACTTCTGCTCATGGGAGCTGAGCTCTTTCTATATTTCTCAATTCTTGATTTACTCTTCTTCCGGCCGGCTCTGCTCAAAATTTCCAAGGCACTCAATGGCTTTTCTGATCTATCCTTGTCTCCGCTATTTCTCTGTTTTTTACTCATAATTCAGTTTAAATATTTT
>SKZL01000138.1 GCA_007127395.1 Balneolaceae bacterium | reverse complement strand
GCCTTTGGATGTAATTGTTGCTGATGGCATAATATCTCCTTACTCTTTGTAAGGAATATAAGGAAATGTATTTTAGAGATCAATGTCGGATTTAAAGAGATTTAACCAAATACCGGTTGGTCGTTTCGTAATCAACTATTTCCTTTTTCCAATCTGCTCTTTAATTGCTCATACAATGAATTCGCAGTTTCCGGAAGAACTTGATGCCGATCTGCTAACGTGTTCAGGTCCGGTTTTTCCCCACTGTTCAGATATGGAAGCAGTTCATATCTTTTGCGATCTGATGCAATTTGATTTTTTGTTAAAATCCGTGCTTTCATATCTTTCTATTTCACAAACAAACCTCACATGAAAATAGACCACATCGGAATTGCTGTTTCTGACCTTGAAGAGGCAGTTAAAAACTATGAGAAGCTTTTCAGCAGGCAGGCTTACAAACGGGAAGTTGTTGAAGAGCAAAAAGTGGAAACCGTCTTTTTCCAAACCGGCGAATCAAAGGTGGAGCTGCTTGGTGCCACATCGGATGATTCTGTGATCCAAAAATATATCGAAAAGAGAGGCGAAGGCATTCACCATATCGCTTTTGAAGTATCAGATCTGGATGCCGAGATGAAACGGCTCAAAGGTGAAGGTTATCGTTTTCTCTCGGAAACAGCCTCCCGCGGTGCCGACAATAAACGGATCGTATTTATGCACCCGAAGGAACATCACGGGGTTTTGATTGAACTTTGTGAGTCAACCAGTTAATGCAGGACTCTCGCCACTGTCAAAATTAAAGTAATCCGGTATTACGATGTTGTTGGCTTTTTTTATACAGCTACATAGCCAATCTGAATTTTCTACACAATTATACAAGATTATCATGTTCGGTAATGATATACTAATGTATAAGTAAACATATACTAATAATATTGTAATAATAGGGTAATGTATAGCCTCTCCTTATTCAATATTTTGTGATGACACCCCCCTTTATCCCCCCTTGTTAGGGGGGAATTTGTGCGTTCAGAAAATGAGCCCTCCCGAATGGTCTGGACAGGCTTTATTAGGGGGGAGTTTACAATCCCCGCTTCTCCAGGTATTTGACGATATATTTTCCGAATACATCAAACTCGATATTGATCGGGTCACCCACTTTTTTATCCTTCAGATTGGTGTAGTCCCAAGTGTAGGGAATCACGGCCAATACAAAACAATCCCCCTCATCCCGCGCAATGGTCATGCTGATACCATCAACAGCCACACTACCACGCCCGACGATATAATTTGTATACTCCTCAGGGTATCGGATCGTCAACAGAATATCCGCATCATCCCGGTCGATCTTGACGACCTCTCCGGTGATATCGACATGCCCCTGCACAATATGCCCCTCGACCGCTTTCTCAAGCGTCAGAGACCGCTCCAGGTTAACCGGACTGTTCTCCTTAAGCGTACCCAGATTGGTTTTGCGCAGCGTCTCATCTACACACTGAACACGAAATGTTTCATCATCAAACCCGACCACGGTCAGGCACACCCCGTTCACCGCAATGCTTTCATCGATGTGAACCGCATCCGCAAATGTTGCCCCGATCGCCAGCTCTTTCGCTCCTTTTAACTCTTTAACTTCCCTTACAACTCCTACCTCTTCTACAATTCCTGTAAACATATCTGTCTATCTTTTGATTTAATTATTTAATGTGAGCAAAATATCCTTTCCAACCCTACGCCACTCTGTTTTCCGAAATGGTACTATGTCTTCCATCCGGTTAATCCCCAGGCCAAAGATGGATTTGGTACCTCCACCCAGCAGTTTAGGGGCAATGAAGAGCTCAATACGATCGGCCAAACCTTCCCGAATAAGTGCACTGGATAGCTGCTGCCCACCCTCTGCCAAAATAGATGTAATACCCATCTCACCCAGTTTTTGCAAAGCCTCTTTCAGGTTTACATGGCCATTCAACTCATCCACCTGAACCACTTCTCCCCTGAAATAGTTTGTTTGGAACATCTTCAACATGGGGTCAGACTCCTTGTCAGATTTCTCCCTGTTGTGGGTGATCACAATCGTTTTCTCCTCAAATGCATCACTGAAAAGATTCAGATGTTTTGGGAGTTCAAAAGGCCCGTCGATCACCACTCGTTTTGGCTGACGCCCCTCGACCATTCGTACTGTTAACGCAGGATTATCATACATAGCCGTGTTTCTGCCGACCATCACTGCATCTTCACGGCTTCTCCAGAGATGAACCAATTCACGCGACTCCTCACAACTGATCCATTTGGAATCTCCGTTAGGTGCAGCAATATATCCATCAGCCGTTTGTGCAATTTTAAGTGTCACAAATGGCCGTTTATACTCAAGATAATGCAGCCACTTCTCATTGAGCTCTTCCGCCTCTTCTTTTAAGACTCCTGAATCCACCTTGATACCGCTCTTGACAAGCTTCTCAAAACCTTTGCCACTCACCTCAGGATTCGGATCTTTCATGGCAGCAACTACCCTCTTAATCGGTTTCTGCGCGATCAAATCCGCACATGGAGGTGTTTTTCCGAAATGAGAACAGGGTTCAAGAGTCACATAGAGAGTCGCATTTTTCAACCGGGATTGGTCTTGAACACTTTTGATCGCATTCACCTCTGCATGCTCCTGGCCATATCGTTCGTGATAACCTTCACCGATCACATTGCCTTCGTCTGATACAATTACACAGCCCACCATCGGGTTTGGAGAGACGTAGCCCATCCCGTTTTTCGCCAGGTCTAAAGCACGTTGCATCCATATCTGGTCCTGATCGGATTGCATCTTAGATTATCCTCAACTTTCTGTTCAGATTTTATATCAGTTCAACAACCTGATATCCTTAAAATAAAAAAGGGTAAGAGAAAACCCTTACCCTGGAGACAGAAATTTGTTTAGACAGAAACACTCGAACCTATCTGAGAATTCTGCTTCTGTTGTCTCTGATTCGTGCACCCTCTTTCAGTCTGTCAATAAAGACTTCATTGAATGCCATAAATTTTTGCTGCTCAAGTTGCATCCTGATCTCATTTCGCTGGGTGGTTGTCATCTGAGCAGAATCCACCAGGCTCACTTCATCTGTATGAACCACAAAAATTGCGTTATCACCGCGAATAGGTCCCGACATTTGTCCGGATTCCATACCAAAGATTGTGCCGATTACACTGATTTCCCGACCGGCTCCCTGTAAATTGTTTGAACCGAAACGTACATCCTCCGCAACCACTAATTCCCTTTCAGTAACCTCAGCAAGGGATTCAATATTTGTTGCAGAAGCGAGCAGTTCACGAACGCGATCGTACATAATCTCTTTTCGTTTCTCATTTCTCACAGCATTTTCTACCTGCTGGCGGACCTCATCAAGTGGCCGGGTCCCGGCAGGTGTACGCTCCAGCATCTGAACCACAATGAATTGATCATCCAATTCAATCGGGCTGGATATTCGGTTTGCCCTGAGGTCTGCCAATGCATCAATCGTTACCTGGCTGGAGCCAAGCCCGGGAATGAAGGGAGTATCTTTGGTCGCAGTTGCCTGAATGATCTCCATGTCACGTCTATCCGCTTCTCTTTCAAACCCATCCGAAGAAGCATAAAATTCAAACTCTTCTGCTCTTTCGGCCAAACGGTCGATTGTGCCGATCGGGTCAGCAAGCACTTCATAGGAAAGCACCGCATACCGAATTTCATCACCGCGCTGATCGATCTTTTTGAACGCGTGAGGAGCATTATTGATCATCAATACTTCAGATACTTCACCCACTTCCAGATCAATTACAGGCCGATGGGCCTCTTCAATCTCATCAATACTAACAAAACCACTTCTGTATGGAACGTCAGATTGATAGCTGGATACAAATGCAGAATCATTTTCTGCTAAAGCAAACGCTTCTCTCAAATCTTCAACATCACGTATTGCATTCAATGTATCCTGACTTGTTGGAGTTTTATCCCAGCTTACAAACCGGAAACGATAGGTTTCACTGCGCTGGAACTGAGCCGAGTTGTTTCTGTGATAAGCAATAAGCTCATCTTCAGTTATGGAAATATCATCATCGGATACTTCAGAAAACGGAAACCGGACGTAGCGAACATCAGCAAAAGAGTTGTTTCGGATAAACTCGTTTTCTATATCCAAGCTGCTCACCCTCAGGCCTGAAGCAATAAAATTGCTCATTTTTTGCTGCCTGCGGTTGTCGCGCAGTTGCTGCTCAATCATGATCCATGCAGCACTGTTCTCAGGAGCTTCAATTGCGGCTCTGAGTGCTATACGGTCGATATTACCATCCGCATCGGCAAACTGCTGACGAATAAACGGATCCGGGTTCTCACCCATGATCATTTCAATCAGTTCATTATCTGTTACAGAAATACCCAGTTCATTCATCTTCTGTTGAATCAATCTGGCTGCAACAAGATCTTCCCAAGCCTGATTCTCGTAGAGAGTCCTCATCTCCGGAGTCATCGTTGTTCCGCTCATCTGACCAAACTGTTCCGTATAAAAGCTAACTCTGTTGTTATACTCTTCCAGGGTAATCGGCTCACCGTTTACTTCACCCAAATTTGACGGCCCCTGCGTGAGCCCGCTGAAAAAGTCTACATCTGCAAGCACCCATAAAACTCCAAAAGAGAAGATCAGTATCCACAAAATAGATGCTGTACTGTTTCTCATTTTTTCCATTACACCCATAGGAAAACCTCAGTTATTAAATTCTTATAAAAAGATTGAAATTTGCATTTTAGCCAAGAAATATACGATATCATTCAACTAAGAACAACGAAGGTACACTGATTCAATTACATTAGCCCTACGCAAGATCAAAATATTTCGATCAGGCTCATGTGTCTTAGATACCGGCCCGGATTCTCATTGATATCTTTTATCAGTTTATTCAGCTCAAACGTCAGAGAGTCCAGATTTTCATACATAGATGCATCGTTTACAAGCCGCCCGAGTGTACCTTCACCATGATTGATTTTTTCCAAAATCTCATTCAGGTTACCGGTTGCAGACTCCAGTTCGACCCGCACAGTTTCCAGATCTGCGATACTCTGTTCAATGGTAACCATCAGGCTGTCTACCCTCGGCCTGCTATCCGTAACAAGCGTATCCAGCTGTGCCAACATCCGGCTGCCGGAATCGATCGCGTTGTCGAGCTCATCCTGTTTATTTGTTAAAATGGTAGAAATCTGCCCAACCGCATTTCTGGCGTCTGCGAGTGTTTCATCCAGGGTTGTTCTGGTATCATCATCCAGCGTCTCATTCAGCTGTCTTAAAAACTGATTCAGTTCAGCAATGGTGTTTGAAACTTCATCACCCAGATCTTCACCCTTTTGACCGAGCACCTCCATCATCGTTTCGGAATAGATCCCTCTGATTTCACCGCCGTTCTGCACATATTCTGTTGAACTGCCCAGATCAATTACGATTGACTTCCCTTCAACAATGCCCAAAGAGGTAAGCCGTGCTTGTGAATCGATCGGTATCGGTACTTCTGTGTCAATTCTCATATTGATCCGAACATCACTTTGGAGAGTGAGGGCTACATTGTTTACTGAACCGACCCTGACACCTTTAATATAGACCTGGTTCCCATTGCTGATCCCATCCGCTCGATCAAATGAAGCAGAAATTACCATGGATTGCCTGAAAATTGGCATGTCTCTCATAAATCGGAAGCCAACAATAGCCACCACAACCGCCAAAAAGACGGTAATTCCAACTTTTACTTCATTACTCATATTCATATCTCAATTCCCTAAAATTTTAACTTGATATTCACTCGCAGTCGTGAAATTAACAAGATCTTCCTGATCACTCTCTCTCATCTCCTCCAGAGTGCCATACCAGCTCAATTTCTGATCATTTAAATAAGCAACTTTATCAGCAACTTTCAATACACTGTGCATATCGTGTGTTACAACTATGGATGTAATATCAAACTCATCAGACATCAATGAAATTAACTCATTGATCTCTTCTGCAGTTTCCGGGTCCAGCCCTGACGTCGGTTCATCATACATGATGTACTCCGGCTCCAATATTATTGCCCTGGCGAGGCCTACCCTTTTCTTCATACCTCCCGAAAGTTCCGATGTCTCTTTATCAGCCGCCATCTCCAGATTCACATATCCAAGTGAGCGCATCACTTTCCTATAGATCTCCTCTTCCGAATCTTTTGTAAAATAACGAAGCGGAAAAGCTACATTTTCAAACGTATTGATTGAATCAAATAGTGCAGATCCTTGAAACAGTACTCCAAATTTCTGGCGCACTTTACGCTGGCTAACATAATCCAGTTCAAAAATATTCTTTCCATCAATCAATACCTCACCAGAATCAGGTGTTAACAGTGCATTCAGATGTTTCAGAAGAACTGATTTTCCACAACCGGATCTCCCAATGATAGCAAGTGTATCTCCGTCGTCAATTTTCAGGTTCACATCTTCCCAAATGAGAAGGTCACCAAATGATTTTTTAAGGTTTTTGATCTCAATCATAAAAGTAATACCGCTAAAATAAAATCTGCCAACAAGATATAGATACAGCCCAAAACGGTAGCATTGGTCGTGCTTTTCCCTACACCTTCAGCACCGCCGGTTGCATAGTAACCTTTATAACAAGCTATGGATGTGATGATAAAACCAAACACAAACGATTTTACAAATCCAAAAACAATATTCCATGGATAGAAATACATCCTTGCACCTTGCAGAAAGTCGGCCGGCGGAACCGAACCGGAGAAATAACCGGCTGCAAGCCCGCCTCCAACACCAAAGATACTTGCTACGATATAGAGAACCGGAAACATCAGTATACCGGCAAGCACCCTGGGCACCACCAAAAATGATACGGAATTAAAGCCCATCGATTCCAGTGCATCAATCTGTTCACTCACTCTCATATTTCCCAGCTCTGTTGCTACACGTGCACCAACCTTGCCTGCCAGTACCAATCCTGATATTACCGCAGCAAGCTCAATCAATATGGATTCCGATACAATTGCGCCGATCGTTGAGAGCGGTATAAATGCTGATTCGAGCTGATATGCTGATTGCAGCGTCATCACAGAACCTGTAAAAATTCCCACAAGAACAATGATCGGCACGGAGTCATAACCTACCTTTACAAGCTCCTGAAATAGATTTTTCCGATAGGTACTCCACTCGGTGGATGATCTCAGTGCCTGATAAAGCAGTGTGCTGTATTTCCCTATTTCCTTAAGTGCATACATCTGAAAAGAACCACTACTGTTTGAATTCTTTAAATTACTTAATTTCTGCTGTTTCAGTAGCGCATATTACAAAAGTTTTATCGTAAATGTGGCAAGGAACTGTGACTGAAAATTTACATTTTTAAAAATGATTGTGGAGATTCAACTTCATCAGGCAGGTCGTTCACAGATCTGTTATCTTTACCCTTCGAGTTTGAAAAGCAAAATTTTTATTAAACATAATAGTTTAAAGATCTTTACTGTATGATCAGATATTTCACCGCAGGGGAATCACACGGCCCCGAACTTACCGGAATCGTTGAAGGCATACCGGCCGGACTCATAATTAGTGAAAGTGACATCGAAAACCACCTTGTCCGAAGGCAACAGGGATATGGAAGAGGTGGCCGCATGGCTTTTGAAAAAGATCATGCAAAAATTCTTTCCGGTGTTCGTTTTTCAAAAACGACAGGTGCTCCGATCTCTCTGTCAATGATAAACAGGGCATTCGAAAAAGATAAAGACAACTGGCCGGTGGTCATGGCAAAAGATGGAAAACGCGGTGATGTGGAGAGAATTACTCTTCCCCGGCCGGGTCATGCCGACCTCGTTGGTCTCCAGAAATATCGGTTTGATGATATTCGTCCGGTCATCGAAAGATCGAGTGCAAGAGAGACAGCCATGAGGGTTGCCTGTTGTTCAATTGCACGAAAATTTTTGACAGAACTGGGCATACATATTGGCGGGCATGTCCTGCAAATCGGATCAGTGGGCTATCGCAATTGGGATCATGTAAGAGGTATTGCTGATCCGCTTTTAGATAAGGGGGCAGAAAAGATCTTTATCGAATCTGATAAATCAGAGGTACGCTGTCTTGACCCGGACCTCAGTGAAAAGATGCGGGAAGAGATTAAAGAAAAGCGAAAAGAGGGTACATCTCTTGGCGGTATCTATGAG
>SKZL01000136.1 GCA_007127395.1 Balneolaceae bacterium | reverse complement strand
GTCGACATAAATTTCGGTTGGAAGCCGGAAATGGTTAATATTGTTCCTGAATTGTAAATTGAAAAATTTTAGGGGTGATATGAATAAGGGCAAAAAAGCGGGTAAAGGGACGAACGCTGTTTGGGGAGGTGAATTTGAACCTTTTCAGGATGGGAGCCATACGGTACCGGTCGTTAAAAGCGTAACCTATGCCTATGATGATCTGGATGAGTGGTATGAGGTGGCAAAGGGTAATCAAAAAGGACATATCTACAGCAGAAACACAAATCCGACGGTGGCAGTCCTGGAGGAGAAGATCCGGCTGCTGGAAGGGGCAGAGGCAGCGACCTCTTTTGCAACGGGAATGGCCGCGATCAGCAATACTCTTTACGCACTTCTGAAACCGGGTGACCGAGTGGTCTCAATTAAGGACTCTTATGGTGGTACAAGCCGTCTCTTCCTGGATTTTTTACCGAAACTCAATATTGAAGTCACCCTTTGTGAAACGGACAATCATGAGGAGTTGGAAGCTGAAATAGCTAAAGGGTGTCAGTTGGTCTATCTGGAATCGCCGACCAATCCTACACTCAAGATCATCGACCTGAAACGCATATCGGAAGCAGCAATGAAGGCAGGTGCGATCACGGTTGTGGACAATACGTTTGCATCACCGATCAATCAGAATCCACTGGAGCTGGGTGCTGACCTGGTGATCCACAGCGCTACCAAATATCTGAGCGGACACTCGGACGCGTTGTGCGGACTCGCTTGCGGGAATCGTGATCTGATTGATAAACTTTTCCGTTACCGGGAGATCAATGGCGCCAGTTTGCACCCCGAGACGGCGTACAGCGTGATTCGCGGAATCAAAACGCTTGAGTTGAGGGTGGATCGGCAAAACCAAAATGCGATGCAGATTGCTGATTATTTGAGTGGCCATCCGAAAGTAAAAAAAGTCTTCTACCCGGGGCTCAAAAGTCATAAAGGCCATGATATCGCCAAAAAACAGATGTCCGGATTTGGCGGGATTCTGAGTTTTGAACTGGAAGGAGATTATGATGCGGTAAAGGCTTTTCTGCATAACCTGAAGTATGTACATCTGGCAGCCAGTCTGGGTGCAGTCAGTACGCTCGCGGGTCCGCCAAGAACCACCAGCCATGTTGAGCTGACCGAACAACAGAGAGAAGATCTGGGTATCTCTGAGAGCCTGATACGATATTCTGTCGGGATTGAAAATCCGGAAGATCTGATTGATGATCTGGAGAATGCCTTAAATTTGATATAAATGACCTTGTAGAGTGATGATTGACAAAGATTACATGATCGATACACTGCAGAAACTGGTTCAGATCAACTCTGTGAATCCGGCGCTCGAAAAGGGGGGTGGCGGAGAGGCTGAGATCGGGCGGTTTATATATCGTGAAATGCAAAACCATGGTGTGGATGTTGAACTGGATGAGATAGAGAAGGGCAGGGTGAATGTCACCGGGCGAATCAGGGGGTCGGGAACAGGCAAATCGCTCATGATTAATGCACATATGGATACCGTAGGGGTTGAAGGCATGTCGGATCCTTTTTCCGGTGAAATCAGAAATGGTAAACTGTATGGCAGAGGGGCATATGATATGAAGGGGAGTATTGCAGCCATGCTGGGAGTTGCCAAATCTCTTAAGGAGAACAATGTAACGTTGAACCGGGATCTGTTTTTGTCATTTGTAGCTGACGAGGAGTATGAGAGTATCGGCGCTGAAGCGTTAGTGAAAAAGGTGCGGGCCGATGAGGCGATCGTTGCAGAGCCAACCGATCTGAAGATCTGCACGGCACATCGCGGGTTTGGGATCTGGAAGATTACTGTAACAGGAAAAACAGCTCATGGCGGCAATCACCATCTGGGAGTGGATGCCAATATGCATATGGGATTGCTGTTGGCAGAGTTGTATTCACTGGCTGAAAAAGTTCAGCAGGAAATCCATCATCCGCTGTGCGGGCCGGCATCCATGCATGTGCCGCTGGTGAGTGGCGGACGAAGCCTCTTTATCTACTCAAACCACTGCGAAATTCATGTTGAGAGGCGTACAGTTCCGGGAGAAAGCAGAGATGGAATTGAGAGAGATCTGGAAGGAATAATACAAAAACTTAAACAGCGGATACCGGCGTTTCATGCACGGTTGGAGCCGGTGATCTGGAGAAGTCCGTATGAGATTGATTCGGGTAGGCCGGTTGTTCGTCAGCTTCACCGTTCAGTGGAATCGGTGATGAATGCCAAACCGGAGTATATCGGGCATACATGGTGGGAAGATTCGGCTATTTTCGGTGATGCTGGAATGGAGACAGTTGTGATGGGCCCCAAAGGAGGGGGGATTCATGAGGAAGTGGAGTGGGTGGAGCTGGAATCGGTTTTTCAACTGGCAGAAATCTTTTTAAAAACTGCGGAAGAGTGATGAGTTTTGACCAGGGACCGCGGACGGTGGACCGGGGGTCTTTGAGTTCAGAACTCTCCGAAGAATCGGAGCAGGCTTGAATGTCGAATGATGAATAGTGATCTGTGAAGTGTATTTTGATCTGGTTAATATCTCTTCAAAACGTCCTCCTGAATTTATTTCAGGATCTCAAAACTTCTGAGTAATGCAAAACCCTTTGTTATTCATGAACTCATAAATTATGAGATCCTGATATCGCTTCACGTGCAACAGATAAGCAAGACTGATGAATTAATGATTAGCTAAGGCCATTGTTTCATTTTATGGTTTTACTCATCTTTTGTACGAGTTAGCTCCTTTGCGCCTTTGCGGTTTAATCAGTTTCGGGTACAGGCTTCAAGAGTTGGTTAATTCATTGTATTTGGCGCGTACTTTTTGGACATCTTCCCAGGTGGGGCGTTTCCATTGCGGGTTTCGGAGTAGGGCTGCTGGATGATAAGTGACGGTGATAAGAGATTTCCGGAATGGATAGAACTGCCCCCGTAAATTTTTCAAAGAATCCTCCCGATTCAGTAATGTAGTACCCGAAACCTTGCCCAGACACAAAATCAGTTTAGGTTGTATCAGATCGATCTGTTTCAGCAGGTAGGGCAGGCTGCGCAGACGCTCTTCCGGGCTGGGGTTTCGGTTGCCCGGCGGACGGTGTTTCAAAATGTTGGCGATATAGACATCTTCCCGGTTAAACTGAATGGCAGCGAGAATTTTATTGAGCAGCTGTCCCGCCGCACCCACAAACGGCTCACCCTGTCTGTCCTCCTGTTCACCGGGAGCCTCGCCAATAAGCATCAGATCTGCATTCGGATTGCCGACACCGAACACCAGGTTGGTGCCCGCTAGGTCCGTTTTGAGTTCATCTGATTCTTCACATAACCGCTTAAGCTCTTCCAGTGTCGTTACCTGTTCCAACCGGTTTTCAAGGGATGTATGTTTCAATTCGGGTATACCTTCGCCAGCTGGTGTAGATTTACTTTTTTCTGGCTCCTTACTAACGAGACTCGATTTGGATAAACTCTTACTGATAGATTCAGATTCACCTCCTTTTTGATCAGAAGCCGGGAATGGTAAACTCCCGTACATTTCCTGTTCCTGTTGCAGATACTCAGCAATATCAGCCATCAAATCTTCCATTTCTTTATCCATAAAATCGCCGTCGATTCGTTTTAGTAGATGCTTTTGATAAAGGTAACATCGCGGTAGTAGTCGCTGGGATAGGCCCCAACCTGCAACATCATGGGGCGCAGTGCAAACCGGATTTCAAGCTTGTCTATGTTACCATTATAATCCAAATGAAACTGCATGAACTCTTCCCTCAGTGCTCTGTTCTCCCAGACAATTCTGAACGTATTGTGATGCCAGTGTTCCAGTTCCGCTTTCAGTTGGTCATCATGAAAAAGTGTGAGCATAAGTTTCCCATCTTCATGAGATATGACAACTGAATCATAGAGATCATTTTCATACCGGCCGGTAAATTGATTTAAAGAGTGAGATGGTACTGTTCCCTCTAACCGGGTCTTATCAAACTCATCACGAAGTGATTTTATCTGTTCAAATTGCACTGTATAAGCTTCATGGAACAGGGATTTCCAATCTTGATCAGAGGCTCCCAGCATATGATCAATCAGGTGATATGAAACGGCATTCATAAATGTGTTGAAAGTATTGGTCATCACTATAACACCAAAGCCATGTTGCGGCAAGATCATGTAATTTGTGTTCATCCCATCCGTAGCACCATCGTGTGATAAAATTCGTTGACCGCGAAAATCTGTGATACGATATCCGTATCCGTATGATACCAGGGGTGCATTTACATTGGCATTTGGAAGGGATATTTTAGCTGTTTGTATATCGTTTAAGGTGGGTTGTGAGATGATCCGGGTGCCTTCAACTTCTCCACCGTTTAACTGCATCACCATCCATTTGGCCATATCGGCTGCTGTGGAGTTGACACCGCCGGCAGGTGCCGCATTGTCCCAGTTTCGACGCGGAATCGGAACAACTTCGCCATTGATATACTGATGTGGCCATGCTGCATTAGATTCATCAAGATCTAAAATGGAACTGTTGGTCCGATTCATCCCCAGCTTATCAAACATCATGGCCGAGATAAAATCATCCCAGTCCCTGCCGGATACAGCTGCTACGATCTCTCCGGCCAGTGTGTACATCACATTGCTATAGACATACTCCGATCTGAAAGGTTCCTCAAAGTCGTGATACCTCATGCGATGGAGCATCTCGAATCTGCTTCGATCGGTCATAAACTGAAGCCGGTTTCCAAGCATTCTGCCGACACCCACCTGATGGGTCAGAAGGTCGTGAATGGTCACGTTTGATGTTGCCCAGGGATCACTTAGCTCAAACCATGGCAGATAATCCCTGACCGGGTCTTTCCAATCGATCAGCCCCTGATCAACAAGCAGTCCAAGCGACATGGCTGTAATATGTTTACTGACTGATGCAATTCCGAACTGAGTGTGCTCATCAACCCGCTCATCACTGCCAAGCTTCTTGATCCCAAACCCCTTTGTGTAGGCAATTTCACCATCTTTCACGATAGCTATTGCCATACCCGGTATCTCCCACATCTCCATTCCGGTTTCAATCCACTCATCAAAATCATCGGGAACAACACTTTGTGAGAGGAGTGGTGTCCGGATCAGAAAGAGAATAAAAAGTGATAATAAAAGTACGTTATATTTTTTCATGAAAAGCTGTTAAATGAGCAATGGGATTGTGTTGATCGTAAAAAATGAATACTTAATAACCTATTAAATCCCAGATATAATTGCGATTAATATCTGTTAATAAAACTCTGGGTACAGGGTACAGGGTACAGGGTACAGGTTACAGGGCGCAGGGCGCAGGGTACAAGGCGCAGGGTGCAAGGTTGTTGGTGTATGCCCCCCGAACCCACTTCAAAGATCATTATTCGACATTCGACATTCTGAGTTCAAACGCTCTCCTGAACCCTATCTCTCCAGCCTTCTGAGCCGTTCAAAATAGCGTTCTATCAGTCGCTGAAATTCATCCGAGAATCGGGTATAGTTTGGATCCTGCATACGTGCACGGATCTCCTGTTCCAGCTCCTCAAGTGTCATATCCGGTGGCAGTACACGGTCAAAATCACCGGCAGCGGTTCCTTCACGTTCTTCATCCTCTCCCCGTTGCTGAAGTGACTGCTCTGCATTCAGCATTCTGGAGAGAATATTTTGCTGTCGCTGTACCATAATCGGATCGGTGATGCCTCCGCGCAGGTCGTTGATGGAGTCTTCCATATCCTCCATCATTCGTTGTAACTCACTGAGCGCACGGTCACCCTGGTTCAATGCTCCCCTCTGCTGCAGTTCTCGCAGTTGTCTTCGTATTTCATTTTGCTGTCTAGCGATCTGATCCAGCCGTTCAGATTGCTCCTGTGTAAGCCGGTCACCCTGCTGGTCATTGATAAAATTCTGTAATTCTTCGTTCAGCGCCTGCTGGTCTTGCGACATATTCTGGAGTTGCTCGATCATCTGCTGCATCGACATACCGCCACCGCCGTCTCCGTTTTGCTGATCCTGAATCTGATCGATCAAAGAAGCAATCATGGATGAAAGGTCATTGATACCTCCGAGTGACTCACGCGTAGTGATGACGGAACCACGTTGATTTCGTTCCACCATGCTGTCCAGAGATCGGTTCAGTGATCTTTCAACTTCTGCTTTTTTTCTATTTACCTGATTGGGCACACCCGGCAGCTCAGCAGATACCTGGAAAATGGTGTCGGCAACCACGCTGAACTGATCACTCACATTTTTTTGCTGCCTTGCAAGGTCTACATATCCGGGACTGCGGGTTCTGGTATCTGCGGATGTTCGAGTCAGATATTCCTGTGTATCGGAAAGTTCAAGAAGGGTATAGAGAGCTCTTTGAAGAGCGACAATATTAACCTGGATCTGCTGGCCGCTCATCTGCTCTATCGATGACCTGAATCGCTGAGATTCGTTCATCATCTGTTCGCTGATCCGGTTCTGTTCATCCTGAATCTCTTCACCCGGTGATTCCCGGCCTTCTTCGATCGAACCGGCTGTATTTTCCATAAGTCGATCCATATTCTCCAAGATACTTTCCAATTCCTGTAAACCTTCCTCTTTGATCTGTTGTAATCTCTGTTCTGATCTTCTGGGCGGGTTTTCATCGATTTGATTCAGCTGTTCAGAGATCTGATCCAGATCCTCACTAATTGTCTGAAATTCGGACTGTAATCGCTCCAGTGAATCATCCTGATTTTGCAGAATACGCTCAGCCAGATCTTCATACTGAGACGCCAATTTTTCCAGGTCACTGTTCATTTTCAATCGCTTGAAAAGTTCCAAAGTGCGTTCAATCCGCTCTTTATAGAGGTTTTCGTTAAATTCAACATTCTCCAGTGCCTGTTCAAGATCTTGTTGTGATATACTTTCGAGTGCACGCTGTAACTCTTCAAGTGCTTCACGCAGGCCGGGGTCATCCAGCTCCTCCATGAGCTGCTGAAGTTCCTGATAAGCGCGTCTGGTTTCATCAGATATCCGGTCATTTTGCCGAAGATCTTCACTAAGCTGTTCAAACTTTTCATTCATATCCCTGACCGATTCATCGATCATCTGCTGCCTCTCTCGGAGATCTTCCAGGAACTGCTCTTCTTCATAACCACCATCCGGATTTTGCATCAATCTCTCCAGAAATTCACGATATTCATCACCAAACCGGGAAAAATCATCCGAGATTTGGTCCAGTTCACCCTGCACATCTCTTTCGCGATCATCCAGTTCATCAAAGTACTCCGCAAGGGAGGGTATCTGTATGGTAACAGCTTGAGATTCACTCATTTTGTAACCGGAAAATTGGTCATTATCCCACACACGGATTCGAAGTGTGAGCTGGTCACGGGGCCTCAGGTCAAACTCATTCAGATTCCAGCTGAACTGTTCATTGCGCCCATTAACCGGATTTGGCAATGGCAGGCTTCCTTGCTCCGGCCGGTCAACAAATGCACGTTGAAGCTGCCAGGTGAGCTGAGCACGGGTCAGGCCGAAATCATCTGTTGCCTGATAGTGAATGTCCAAAATTTCCGGATTATTGATCATAACCGTGCCCGTGGGTTCCTGAATAACGATCACCGGATATTGATCCTCTCTTACGCTGAGGAGTACCCTGTATGGGTTCCTGTTCTGTAGACCGTCCTCATCAGTCAGATGAAACCGTAATGTGTCGTTTTGAAGAGGCTGGAATTCGGCGGTCAAACGATTTGAATCGTTAGCCGTTTTGTGCATGTTGAGCCGTTCTGCCTTCGTTTTTGAAATGTAGGCTTCATGTACCGTTTTGTTGGGTAGACCTGAGAATTTCAGAAGTGAACCCTGATACAGATTAATTTGAGAGAAGGGGTACTCAATCTCCCTTTCGGGCAGCCCTGTGTAAGAAGGAGGTTCAATGGTGGCTGTTAGCTGATCGAACCGGGGTTGTTGTTGTACATTGATCTCATAGATATTACTTCTGAACTCATCCATTACAATTCTGTAAGAGATGTTGCTGTTCAGGCTTAGGTTATCCGATTGATAGAGGTTGTTTTCGGCGGCTAACAGTGGTCTCTGGCGGTAAGACTCCTCAAGCTCGGTTTTGAACTCCAGCATAACGAGTTCAGGAACCGGTCCATCATCAAATTGAATATTGACCGGAATTGATGATCCATGCTCAATGGTTGTGTCGGCGGGTGAAATAGTATAAGCAAATGGGTT
>SKZL01000024.1 GCA_007127395.1 Balneolaceae bacterium | reverse complement strand
CCGGAAAAAATTCCACGCCGGTAGGAGCTATCAAGAAGATTGCAGAAATCGCAAAAAATGATCCCAATACAGAGTTCAGCATCAGTGCTCTGTTATCAGTTAAAATCAGGGGCTTCCCGGATGTCCTGAAGAGCCCTGCGGCACCTATAACGATGAGCAGGACCGGAACAGTAAGCAGTGCCACCCAGGCTTCAATAATCACAGGTTTACCAATTGAGACAAGTAACAAAATTGATGAGATCACGATCCCCAATATCAATCCGGTAATTATGGAGATTTTTCCACCTCTGAGCATCATCTCCAGGGAGTGGATCACCACCAAAATAAGTCCGATTCCAAAAAGAATAGCCGCAATTGTTAACAGTACACCCGATGCCGGTGAAAATAGGCCGATCACACCACCAAGAATTGCCAGTATAAGTGCGAGTGCAAGGCTTCCAAGCGACATCGTGTTTCGGAACATTGCATATTTAGCACTGTAATCTCTTTTCAAAAATGTGCGTAGCATCACCTTATAGTATTGTAATACTTTCGGCAAGGTTCTCTCCGTAAAGACGATCGATAGCGGTTTGATGAAATAGCGATAGGAGAGAAAGAAAAACAGTGCTGTCAGTATTGTCACGACGAGTGTAGTCAGGTTTGACATCCCGATGGCAATCAGCATAAAGATGAGTAATCCAATTCCAATACCCTTAAACACGACCGGTAGCGGCTTGGACTCCTCTCCATCCAGCTTCACCAGATAAGCGGTCAGAACCGGATAGAGTACCAGTGCCACAAAGAGTGAACAAAGCAGTACGATGATAAGTGTAAGTGGCAGAAAACCCATAAACTGACCGATCAGGCCCGGCCAGAATGTCATCGGTATAAAAGCAGCCAGGAGTGTCGACGTTGCAGCTATCAGTGCATATCCTACCTCATCAGTTGCCAATTTTGCAGCCTCGAATCGACCATAGCCCATCTCCCGGTATCGATAGATGTTTTCGACCACCACAATGGAGTTATCCACCAGAAGTCCCAGTGCGATAATCAAACTAAAGAGAATGATAAAGTTCAGCGTATATCCAAGTGAAATCAGAACGATAAATCCAACAAGTATGGAAAGTGGCACCGCTGTCCCAACCAATAGTGCATTTCTGATTCCAAGAAAGAAGACAAGCACCAGGATCACAAAGAGCATTCCACTGATGATACTGTTCTCAAGATCTGAGATCAGGGTGGTGATTTCTTCACTAAAATCCCCTGTTGTGATTACATTTGTACCCGAAGGAAGTGGAAAACTGTCCAAAATTTGACTGATCTCCTCCGCGGTATTCAGGATATTTGCACCCGGACGCTTTTTAACATTGAGGCTGATTACCTGATTGTCCTGAATTTCATCATCCGGCAGGTCAATTTTATTACCGTTTACATCGATCTTGTATGCCCGAAGTCTCGCATAGCTTTCTCTCTCTTTGAATCCGAACAGGACCTCAGCCACATCCCGCATATAGACCAACCCTGGGCCTGTAGGACCTTCGCCCATCGGCCTGGCAACAACCAGATTTTCAATCTCGGCAGGATCCTGAAATTCGCCGCTCACACGGATCAGATAGGTCATCATATCCACGTCCATCGTTCCGCCCGGTATGGTCAGGTTTTGCCCCTGAATGGCGCCCACCAGCTGCCCAAAACTCAGCCCATATCCATTCAATGCTGCCAGATCCACATTCACCTGCACTTCCCGTTCCAGGCTTCCCACAACCTCAACATCTCTGATACCTGATAAGGCTTCAATTGCCTCTTCCAGCCTCTCTGCAACTTCTGTAAGCCTGGAGAGTGAATAATCAGCAGCCAGGTTTATTGTCATGATCGGAAAATCATCGATATCAATTTCAATGATAAATGGCTCTTCCGCATCCGGTGGCAGAGACGTTCGGGCCAAATCAACCCTCTCCCTCACCCTTTGGCTGGCTTCAGCAATCGGCACATCCAGATCGAATTCCACAACAACACTACTAAAACTTTCCGTTGTGGTTGAGCGGATATCCTTAACACCGTTGATTCCCTGCAACTCCCTCTCTATAGGTTGTGTGATCAGGGATTCCATATCTGACGGGGAAATACCCGGATAGATTGTGTTCACAATAAAAATCGGAATCTCAATCGATGGATTCGACTCTTTTGGGATTGTGCTGTAGCTATATGCCCCTGCAATAATCAATATTGCCGTCAGGACAATAATTGCTGTCCTGTTCTTAAGCGTAATTTCTGTTAATTTCATATTGGATTTTTCTTCAATCTTTAAGCTATCTATTCAGGAATCAGCACAATCAGAAGTTTACCAGCGGGATGTCACTTTCTCTCAGTTTTACAGCCCTCTCCAGGTTTGTCTCAGTAAACAGGACATTCAGTGCATCTCCGATGCTGAGGGTTCTCATACCGGCAACCACAATTTCATCACCCTGCTGTAATCCATCCAGTATCTGAATCAGCGAGCCGGATGTTGATCCAGTTCTCACACTCACCAGCTCTGCAATCTTCCTTCCGTTTTCACTGTTGGATTTGAATACAGATGTGCCTTCCTCATCACGAATAATCGCGGTTCTCGGAATCACAATTACATCCTCAAGTGTTGTTCGTTTTACCTGAAGATCCACAACCATGTCCGGTTTGATCCGTTCATCGCTATTTTCAAGCTCAATTTCGACAGTGAATGTACGTGTATCGGGATCGATCACATTTCCGGCATATGTGATCCGGCTCTCTCTGGGTTCCAACCCCAAAGAACTGAAATGGATGATTACATCGGACCCTTCTGATATCTCTCCGGAGTAACGCTCCGGAATGCCGGTCAGAATTTTCACCTTCTCACTATTTACCAACCGCATAACCGGTACGCCCGGGTTCACCAGCTCTCCGTTTCGAACCAAACGATCTTCCACACGGCCTGCGAAAGGAGCTTCAATTCTGGAATCTCTGAGTTGCTTTTCAGTCAGTTCAAGTTGTGCTTTTGCCTGATCACGCTGTGCTCTTGCACTTCTGAAATCCTGAGTACTGATAATGGAATCTGCATAGAGTGCTTCCAGCCTGTTAAAAGTATCATCTGCAAGATCGAAACCGGTTTTTGCTGCATCATACTGAGACCTGATCATACGATCGTCAAGCCTTGCCAGTACATCCCCTCGGCCTACTCTCTCCCCTCTGTCGCGGATCGACAAAATTCGCCCGGAGCTTTCGGATGAGATTATGGCATCTTCCAAAGCCTCAACCGTTCCGCTCAGACGAATATAGTCATCAAAGTTGCCTGTCTCAATCGTAACAGTCTCAACAGGCATTGAACGAATCCCATCATTATTATTTTCATTTTCTTCACCTTCACCACTGCAGGAGACGAACAGAAGTGCCATAAACATGATGGCGAAGAGTGAGTTGAATTTTCTTTTCTTTAACATTGGTTTCAACATTTTGTGTTAGTCATTTAAAATTGGTTTACCGATCGCTTTCTCATATTGGCTCAATGCAATCAGATAATCATAGACAGCTGTCAGATAGTTAACCCTGCTTTGGTCGAGCAGCGATGAAGCTTGTCTCTCCTGAAGGGGTGTACCGACACCCTCTGTTAATCTTTTGAGTGCAAATTCATAGTTCAACTCTGCCTGTTCAATATTTCTTTGCTGGCTGTTGATCCGGCGGAGGGCTGTTTCAAGGCTTCGGACTGTTTGCTCTATCTCCAGATAGATGGCATTTTTCTGAAATTCACGATCGATCTCTGCCTGACGTACTGATATTGCATTCTGCTCCACTCTCATTCTGGTCTGAAAACCATTGAATATACTCCAATTGAACCTGAGTCCGACAGCTACTGCAGGATTCCAATATGAGTTATCAAAAAAGCTTCTCGACTCAGATCGATAGGTAAACTCCTCACCTTCGACAGCCATTACGGACGTTCTGTTTGAAGGTACCTGGCCAATGTAAGCAGCATTTGCAAATGCACTCAGGGTAGGCATATAACCGGATCGGGTCATCTCTCCTTCAACCTTCAAAAGTTCGATCAATCCGGCGGTCTGACTCAAATCCGGCCTCTGTTGCAGCGCCACTTCATACGCCAAATCAGGATCAAAGGTGTCAGGCAGCAGAGATTCGTCAAACTCCAGAGCCCCTCTCAGATTGAGTTTGGAACGAGTGGGAATTCCTAACTGCAGAGCCAGGTTTTTAATCGCCAGTTCTGACTGGTTTTCAACTTCGATCAAACGGGTCTCCAGATTCACCAGTTCCACTTCTGCACTGATCCTATCGAATCTTGATAGCATACCTGCATCCACGGATTTACGCGTCTCCTCAACCGTTTCCCGGAGACGTTCAACACTGGCTTTCAATACCTGATATTGCTCTCTTGCCAAAAGTGCGGTATAAAATGAATTTTTTATCTGATCCACTACGATCTGCCTGTCAAGCTCTGTTTGGTCCTCATTCAGTTCCCGTACCTGCCGTGCACCTCTGATTGCTGCAAAAGCAGCGCCGTTATATAGCGTCTGAGTAACCGATAGACCAAATTCAAACTGATTCTCAACGGCAAACGGGTTCCCGCTTCCGAATCCGGGCACTCCCAGTCCGGCATCTTCAAAACCCTGACGTTGTCTGTCAAAAAACTCATCGATCGGAATCGGGGCTGTATTCGGATCTCCATCCGTACGGGCACTTTCATTGTAAGCCAGCCAATCTATAGCGCCTAATGTTTCAAATAATCCACCGGCATCTGATCCGGCAAAAGGATTGGGGGTCTGCAAGTTCCTGGTGTAGCTTCCGGCTGTGTTTACTTGTGGATAAACAGAACCCCACGCTTCCCGGATCTGTGACTCTGCTGTTTCAATATCCAACAAACCCTTTCGGATCATGTAGTTATTAATCAGAGCAATCTGAATGGCTTCATCAATAGTGATGGTGATCTCTTCCAAGTTCTTTGCGTTTTGTACAATATCACTTTGAGCCCAAAGCGACTCTGTCCCGACCACACCTATAAAGAGTAAAAGTGTGGCGATTTTCCATTTCTTAGTTAGCATATAATTTTTACCAATATTTCCTTTTCCAAAAAACCAGTAGATCTATACGTATCCTGATTCTGATTTGTTTCGATTAATTTGACCTGTAGTCACTTTTTGATTCCACTACCGATAATCTCGATAAAACCTTTAATTAAAGTCTCCAGACTGAATGTAACATCGTCAAGTACTTTCATATGCCTTCGACTCTCTTTCATATAGGCAACCTGCACAACCCCTCTTGAAGCTCCCCAGAAGATGACACCAAGCTCTTTTGGGTCGAATGTATCTTTAATTGTACCGTCCTGCATACCAATTTGCAGTGCCCTCACTGCATAGGTCATCGCTTCCATACCAACCTGTTCGCATTCATCAACCAGACTACTCTCCGTTAGTTTATTCTCACTTAAAGCGTTTTCAAAAAAATTGAATGCTCTGTAATAGTGAGGGTTTTGCTGGATAAACTGTAGATAAGTATACCCCATCTCCTCAATCATCTCAAGACCGGAGAGATCTCTGCTGAGGACTTGCGACATCTTCTGGTTAAGTATTTTACCCCCTCTCACACTAATAGCCAGGTAAATAGCTGATTTGCTGTTAAAGTGAAGGTAGAGAGTTCCCTTGCCTACTTCTGCTTTTTCTGCAATTTCATCCATCGTGGCCGCATCAAAACCCTTTTCAGATATAACCTCTTCGGCAGCATCAACAATGTACTCTTCACGGCTGATCCGATCGCGCTCTTTTCTTGATAATTTTTCCATTTTTATGACTACCGGTCATTTTCTGAATCACAGTCAACAAAATTATAATTATTTCATCTCAGATCCAATAACTTTTCCCAAAAATGTTTTACACCTCTATTGTCAATCTTCCTATATTTCCCTCCTCATAACACAACCGGATGAACACAGAACAAAAGGCATTAAAAGCAGATCTTGCGCTATTCTCTATCGCATTTGTCTGGGCATTAAATTTCTCGGTGATCAAAACAAGCCTGGAAGAGATTGACCCATACAGCTTCAATGTGTTACGGTTTCTTCTGGCGGCGGGTTTCATCTGGGTTGTCATCGCCAAAAAGAGAGCATGGTTCAGGATTCAAAAAAGTGATTGGATAATTTTGATCCCGCTCGGCCTAACCGGCAACCTTATCTATCAATGGCTCTTTATCATCGGTATTGACCTCACCCTGGCTGCCAATGCAGCTGTGATGCTCGGAACCATACCTATATGGGTTGCTATTTTTTCACACTTTTTGAAGCTTGAACAGCTCAACCGGTTGAAGGTATTCGGTGTTCTCCTTGCCTTTTTCGGTCTTTTCCTGATTATCTTTTTTGGTAAGAATCCAATCTCTTTCGGATCGGATACATTCATGGGAGATCTGACAATATTGTCGGCAGCTGTGGTCTGGGGGATCTTTACCATCTACTCTAAACAGTTTCTGGGCCGCTATACACCTTTGCAATTCTCTGCTGTTATGACCACTACCGGAGCAGTATCCCTGACTCTTATTGCGATCCCTTTTGCATCACCTACCGACTGGGCCAATGTCTCTCCTCTCGCATGGGGCGGTGTTTTTTATAGCGGACTTCTTGCCATAGGCCTGGCATATATCATCTGGAACAACGGGATCATGAGAGTGGGTGCTGTACGTACGGCTACTTATCAAAACATGGTGCCCGTATTGGGACTCTTTTTTGGGATCATCCTGTTGGGTGAAACACTTGAGATTCCACAATATATCGGCTCAGCCGTTGTCATATCGGGAATATTACTGACCCGCTACGCAAGGTTCTGATTATACCCTGTTACCACCGCTCAACAGATAGAGAACAGCCATTCGCACTGCCAGGCCATTGGTAACCTGATTCAGGATAACTGCCCTTTCACTGTCGGCAACATCACTTTCCAATTCAACACCTCTGTTGATCGGGCCCGGATGCATAATCATGAAGTCCGGATATTTTTCCAGATGACTCATCTTTATCCCGAAAAGCTCATGATACTCTCTCAGGCTTGGGAATTGATCGGTGATAGCACCCATTCTTTCCATCTGAATACGCAAAGCCATTGCAACATCACACCACTTCAGCGTTTCATCCAGATTGTTTGATACTTCGGCACCCAAAGTCTCTGCAAAGAGAGGCATTAAAGATCTGGGACCACAAATAGTCACCTCTGCACCCAGCTTGATCAAACCCATAATGTTGGACCGGACTACACGGCTATGACTGATATCTCCGATAATGGCAATCTTTTTCCCTTTCAGGTCGGGGTAAATCTGCTGCATGGTAAACATATCGAGAAGTGCCTGCGTGGGATGTTCATGTGCACCATCTCCCGCATTAATGATCGCTGCATCTACACAACGTGTGAGAAAGTGTGGCACTCCGGGGCTCTCGTGACGTACAACAACCATGTCAATTTTCATGGAGCTGATATTCTGAATCGTATCTTTTAGCGACTCCCCTTTTCGGGTACTGGACATGCTTGCGGAGAAGTTTACGACATCCGCACCCATTCTTTTTTGTGCAAGTTCAAAAGAGAGCCTGGTACGGGTACTGTTTTCATAGAAGAGGTTTACGATGGTCTTGTCTCGAAGTGTCGGAATTTTTGGCACCGGCCTATCCAATACTTCCCTGAATGTTTTTGCCTGTTCCAGAACATATCTGATATCATCAGCGGAGTAGTCTGCAAGCCCCAAAAGGTGCGCGTGCTCAAACTGATAATCATTCAGATCACTCATAGGCGCCCTCCCTCTTTATGACATAAACCGCATCCTCACCATCCAGCTCTTTCACTTTTACAAGCACCTCTTCATCCGCATGGGTGGGAACAGTTAGGCCAACATAGTCGGCACTTACCGGCAGCTCCCGGTGTCCGCGATCAATCATACAGCAGAACCGTATACTTCTGGGCCGGCCGTAGGACATCAATGCATCCATCGCTGAGCGCACCGTTCGGCCGGTGTAGAGTACATCATCGACCAAAATTACATCGCGGTTATAGAGATCAAAAGGAATTTCAGTAACCTTCACCTCAGGCATTTTCAGTTTGGATCGAAAATCATCCCGGTAGAAAGTAACATCCAGTACCCCAAAGTCGGGCTTTATCTCAAGGCTTTTTTCAATGACAGAAATAATACGCCTGCCCATATAGACACCCCTGGTTTGCATTCCTATGATTGCAGGCTCTTTAGGATCGT
>SKZL01000259.1 GCA_007127395.1 Balneolaceae bacterium | reverse complement strand
CACCACTATTGCGGCCACCAAAACCTCCCTCATCTTCCATGCCGTTAACGGAACCTGTCGAGTAGCTTTTTGTGATGACACCACCACCGGAATTGGCACCAACAAAACCTCCAACAGCACTATCTCCAGTTACAGATCCTAATGCATAAGAGTTTTCAATCAGGGGCGCACCATCATGATTTCTTCCTGCAAAACCACCGACATATTCATTTCCGGTTACATTTCCGGTTGAAAATGACTCTCTGATCTCACCATCATCACGATTTAACCCTACAAGTCCACCAATCAGATTACCATTACTGACATTACCGGTTGCCGATGATTGTTCGACTATGCCGGTATTTGTTCCGATCAACCCACCTGTCCGGCCAAGGCCACCGCTAATTATCCCCGTGCTTTTTGATCTGAGCACATTGTTCGTATTTAATCCGGCTATACCACCTACATCCACACTGCTGCCCGTAACATCAGCAGATGATTCTGAATCCTCAATCCTTTCGTCATTCCGGCCCGTAACCCCCCCAACCCGAGAATCTCCTGATACCGTTCCGGAAACAGATACATTAAAAATCAGCCCTTCATTAAGACCAACTACTGCTCCTACTCTCTGATCTCCTGTGATATCGACATTCTCCAATGTAAGGTTTCGGATCAAACCTCCTTGAATCTGTCCAAACATACCCACATTCCACTCTCCCGGCCTTGAAATCATAAGCCCTTCTATCGAAAATTCATTTCCATCAAAACTGCCGGTAAACGGATCAACTTCATTTCCAATCGGAACAAATCCTGCACCTCCATTCGAACCGGAAGTTGCAGACGCGTCGATGTTGTTCATCAATATGAAATGAGAATTCAAATAGTTTCTCATTTCATTAATTTGATCCAGTGTGCTCACTTCAAATGGATCATCAACTGTCCCTGATCCACCATCAAAGAAGCTAAAGACCGCTGATATAACCATATCATCTTCAACCGTTACGGTTAAAGGGTTATCGGTACTTTCAACATCTCCATCCCACCTTACAAAATTCCAGCCAATATTCGGTACAGCAGTTAGTTCAATGACCGATTCAAACAGATACCCATCGGATGTTTGTGTGCCGGTAATCAGATCAACTTCAACGGTACCCTGTCCTACTATCTGATCAGTATCCACCGTGTAAGCCAATCTTTCAAAGTTGGCGGTTACTGTCTTGTTTCCATTCATTGTAATATTGAATGGATTTTGACTACCGGTGAAATCGCCCTCCCAATTTACAAATCGCCATCCACTATTGGGTATGGCCTCTACATCAAAGCTGGTAAAGATGACAAAATCATCAGCATCCGGCGTAACAGAACCACCTTCCTGCGGATTTGAAATCGGATTGAACCGGAATGTACGCAGAAACTCAGCAGTCAATGACACAGGCCCTGCAACAGTGATCTCAAGGGGGTTGTCAGTACTTTCGATGTCACCGGTCCATCTTGAAAAGATCCAGTTTTCAACCGGATCAGCTGTCAATTCAAACGTAGATCCTTCCGCAATGAGAGTATCAGTAACAACCGCATCGAACTCATCCAGTACCCGGCCTTCACCTACAATATCAACTGTGACAGGATGCAGTGTTCGGGTAAAGTTTGCGATGATTTCAGTACTACCGTCAATTGTAATAATTATTTCCGGATCACTCCCTTCAAAATCTCCCTGCCAATTATCAAACTCCCATCCGGTTTCAGGGATTGCCGTGAGTTTTACCGTCGTGCCGTGTGGATGCTCTGTTGTTTTTGGCTGAATAACCTCCTCATCTACAGAGCCTTCACCATTGATTTCAATGGTCAACGGATAGTCGCGCTTTATAAATATGGCTGCAATATCCTTATCTGAATCCATCTCAATGATGGCCGGATTATCAGTACCCTCAAAATCACCTTCCCACCTGCTGAATACCCAATGTTGATTTGGAGCGGCCGAAATCTCCAGATTACGATTCGCTTCATACTCACCCTGGGCGGGTGTCACGGTGCCTGCCTCCAAAGGAACGGCTGTGATAGAGATCGAGTAGATCGGATCTTCAGTTGAACCACATGAATGGACAAAAAACAGTCCAAAAGTCAGTAGCAGCAGTAGAGGAATATGAAAGAAGATACTTTTTTTCACAACAGATATTGGATTAGAAAAATACTTTCAACTACTTAAAAAGTTAACCTAAAGTTAATGACTTCAGGGTTACTTAAAAAAGAATATTTTCCTACTTTACAATGCAGAAATATCATCAAATCACATCTATTTGACCATGAATTGGCTGGAAGAACGAGCATCAGAATTAGAGTTTAATAAGACCGATCGACACGAAGACAAATTGAGCTCCCTCTCTGATTGGATAGTGGATCAAGTGAAACAAAACAAAAAAGCTTCTGTTAATTTTATTTGCACTCACAATTCAAGAAGATCACAGTTTGCCCAGGTCTGGTTCAAAATTGTTCAGCAATGGGCCGGATTGAATATTGCTGCTTCATACTCCGGCGGTACTGAAGTGACGGCCTGTAATGAACGAACAATTGCTGCACTTAAACGGACAGGATTGCAAATTACCGCAGAAAATCCGGACACCAAAAATCCCGTGTATGTTCTCTTTAACGACCATTCGGAGCCAGTCTTGAAACTTTGGTCCAAAGTCTATGATGATGAATACAATCCAACCGAACAGTTTGCAGCAGTTATGACTTGTGATCATGCAGATCAAAATTGCCCGTTCATACCGGGTGCTTCTATTCGCATCCCTCTCACTTATACCGATCCTAAGTACTCTGACGACACAGACGAAGAGACTCAGGCGTATGACCATACTTGCAGATTGATTGCCACAGATATGATCCGGCTCTTTATGAAACTAAAGGATCAGATCAAATGATTCATATCATTCAACTGGCATCTTTTTCCACTAATTGAGTACAATCGCTACCCATTTTTTAACAATTGCCGAAACAACCCTTGGGTCATGTTTAGAGATCACTCTGCATTATTGTATTTTTATTTATCCGGTTGCCAAACCTGTTTTTTTTGTAACCTAAAAATTGATGAAAATGACGATTAATATGTCAAATATCGAAGAGTCCGCCACATTGCAGTTGCAATTTGAAAATAGAGGCGGTTTACTGCCGGTTGTGGTTCAGGAAAGCGAATCAGGCGAGATATTGATGGTAGCAAATGTGAACCGTGAAGCACTAAACCACACTATAAAAAGCGGGGAAGCCGCTTTTTGGAGCAGAAGCAGAAAAGAGCTCTGGATTAAAGGACTTACCTCCGGTAACCGTATTCAAGTCGATGAAATATTGGTAGACTGCGATCAGGATGCCATTGTTTACAGGGTTACCCTGCAAGCGGGCGGGGTGTGTCATACCAAAGATGATCAAAATTCCTACAGAAAATCTTGTTTCTATAGAAAAATTGACCTGGATCAACAAAAATTAACTCATATTTGACCCATCATGTTTCCATCCAAAAATATATTCGGCGAGGCTTTGGTGCCCTGCAGTGAGGAGCCGCTTACCGGTTTTTATCGTAATGGTTGCTGTGACAGTGGCTCCGGGGATCATGGTAAACATATGGTTTGTGTAATCATGACCGATGAGTTTTTACGCTTTTCAAAGTCGAGAGGTAACGATCTTAGTACACCTATTCCCGAATATGGGTTTCCGGGTTTGAAAGCGGGAGATAAATGGTGTCTTTGTGTTTTGAGATGGAGAGAAGCTTATGATGCCGGCATGGCTCCACTTGTTGACCTGGAAGCGACCCACGAAGAGAGTTTAAATTATGTGAATATTGAGATGCTATTGGAGTATGCGTACAAAAGCCAGGATAAAGTCTGAGAAATTACTTTTTACTATTGAAATCTTTAAAAAAATGCTCTCCTTTTCAGAAGAGCATATGTAGTGAAAAATGAAATAATCGTGATCTGCCTTAGAGATCAATCCGGTTTGATAACGTAAAGCCCTCCCGGATCCTGATCTGTCACAACATATATGAAGCCATCCGGACCCTCTTTTACATCTCTGATACGGCCGATCTCATATGTGAGTAGCTCTTCATCATGGATGACTTCAATATCCATGATTAGAAGCCTTCGTATTCGCTCAGGACGCAAACCTCCGGCCAATAAGTTACCTTTCCATGAAGGAAACTGATCTGAAGTAACCATCGCCAAACCGGATGGCGCATGTGTTGGCAGAAACTCATAAACAGGATCCACCATACCCTCTATGCTGCGAGCTACCGTTCCGGCATGAAATTCCCGTTCATCTCCATAGTTTCTGCCCAAACTTGCATCCGGCCATCCATAATTATTGCCGGGTTCTATATAGTTGAGTTCATCTCCACCGCGAGGGCCATGTTCTGTCGCCCAGATTTCATCTGTTTCCGGATCGATCACGAGTCCCTGGATATTTCGATGGCCATAGGAGTAAATTTCAGGGGCTACATTCTCCTCACCTACGAATGGATTATCAGAAGGAACGGAGCCATCATCATACATTCTGAGAAGTGTGCCGGCATGATCTGACAAATCTTGAGCCCGGGGTGGGTCGGCCCCGCGGTCTCCAATACTGACAAACATATACCCCCGGCTGTCCCATGCTATTCTGGAGCCATAATGCCTTCCGGGTGATGAGTACCTGTTTTGTTCAAATATCTCTTCCACATCCACTAAGTTGTTACCATCCAGACGCCCTCTGATCACAACTACTGCCGTATTCTCTTCTTCGTTTTGTTTCGAATAGGTGAGATAGATCCATCCGTTATTTGCATAATCAGGATGCAGGGATACTTCCATCAATCCACCCTGTCCGCGGGATGTCACTTCAGGGAGTCCATCCACAACGGTTGCAACGCCATCTTCGACAATATTGAGCCGTCCCGGCCTTTCTGTTACTAAAAATCGGCCATCCGGAAGAAATTCAACAGCCCAAGGCCGTTCCAATCCCCCAACAACTCTTTCAATCCGGATATCCTCATATTGTGTTCTTTGAAAGATCGGCTCAAATTCATCACTTCTTACATCTTCTGCGCTCTCCTCTATTTCAGCGCCCTCCTCCATGGCACAACCTGCAACCAAAAGGATTAAGAGTACGGTCGTAATTCTAAATATATTATTTAACATTGGATTTTGTTCGTTCAGTTCAGGGTTAAAATGGTCTTAACAATAACAATTCTTTATCATTAACGCCTTTAAACTATGAAAAAATCTGAAATGTTCAATATTGATCTATACTTGTTTTTCAAAAGTTGATAGATCCGGACAGAGCACAAGAGATGATTCCTTAATGAAAAGGATTGAATTCGATTGTTATAACTAAACGGCTTTGAATACAATACAATCGGGTTTCAATTCGATGTTTAGGACATCGATGAGGCGGGAAGATTCATAAATATCTGCCAACTCAATTAGGTCGTACTCTTTTCTCTTGCCCAATGCCTGAATATTGAGATAGAAAATCCGATCATCAAGAGAAATGTCCCCAGCCAAACAACCGAAACGAACGGTTTCACCTCAGCCACAACCAAAATCCAATCCTCTTCAAACTCTTCGTCTAAACCGAGTACCGTCAGTTCTATAGAGTCTGATTCCGGATGTATACGGGAAAAGAGAACACTCATTTCCCAGCGATCGATATCCAGAGGGGGTGAATAGGTATAGCTTTGATTCTCTTCTGTATAGACTGCAAACAACGGTTCTATTTCATACGCATTGCCTGTTGGTTCATGAACAACACGAATCAACGCCCGGATACCTATTTGTGTGTTCTCAGGCAATACTTCCTCCGCTGCCGGCAAAAAGTTTACAAATGAAAATGTGAACGGTCCTGCTGAGACACTCTCTCCCATCGTAATTTCGATTGATTGAATTTCACTGCTCTCATCGTAGTCAGATACTTCACCTCTGCTGGCTCGGTTGTATCTTTCCAACTCTTCATTTTTTCTGGCAACATAACGACTGCCGGCTACATAGAGGTAGATATCTTTGGTCCAGCCTGTTCTTACATGAGGATCAACCGACCAGTCAATATTATCCTGAGAGGATGTAGTAAGCATCGGATATACCTCCGGAGCCATGTAAAACGGATCCCCACCATCAATCGGTTCAAATCGCAGAATGTAGTTTTGCTGTCCGGGGCGCGGGGTATCACTCAATTCATATCCTTCATAAGTGACCATATACTTCTCATTAACCAATACCGGCTTATTGATATCCAACTGAAACATCTCCACTCTTTGCGTCACAGGGAATCCTTCTTCATCAAAAACATCTCCGGATGCAATACGCTGATTGTATCTGGCAGTTTGTTGATCCAGTAAGGGCTCCGTATAAACGGAGGATGCAATAATTCCAAGTAACAGTGCGCCAAATCCAATATGAGTGATGGTTCCACCGATCAGCTTTGGATTTTTTCGGATCAGATGGAGCATCACCGCACCGTTTCCAATCACCGTAAACCACGCTGCCAGAATATAGAGCATATAGTACAGGTTCCTGACATCCCCGATGATGATGGTTAAGACAGTCGCGACTGATGTAATCAGTGTGGGCCAGATTAATGCTCCCGCCAGGCTCTCCCAGCTATGTTTTTGCCAGAACAGATGCTGGCCAATTACAGTCGCAAATGCCATTATGATGGCTATCGGCATACTCCAGTCATTATAAAACTGAATTTCGGGAGGTGTCGGATTGTCAACAAATAACCTGCCGATTATCGGTGAACTTGTACCGATTATGATCACAAAACCGAGTATAAAGAGCAACATCGAGCCGGTGAAGGTCATAAATTCTTTACTCAAAAACTGAGACTCCTTTTCAGGACTGGGTAACTCACGATATCTGTATAGATAGAAACCAATACCCATGATCGCCATCACCAAAATGAAAGTCAGCAGCTGGCTGTAGAGACCTAAATCTACAAAACTGTGCACCGACTGATCCGCTAATACACCGGACCGGGTCAAAAAGGTTTGATATATTATGCTTACATAGGCAAGAATAGCGAAAAAGAGGGAGGCTTTGTGAGCCCTGCTACTTTTTCTCTGTATTATCATGGCATGTATGCCGGCAGTACCAAGCAACCATGGTACCAATGATGCATTCTCAACCGGATCCCATGCCCAGTAGCCTCCGAACGATAATGTCTCATACGCCCAGTAACCACCCAGGAAAATAGCGGTAAGAAGAGATAAATTAGCGGCCAGAGTCCATGGAAGCGCGGGACGTATCCACTCATGATACGTTTTTGTCCAAAGGGATGCGATCGCAAATGCAAACGGTACTGTCATCATTGCAAAACCGACAAAGATGATCGGTGGATGTATCATCATCCAGGGTGATTTAAGCAGATCATTAAGCCCGGTTCCATCTGCCGGTACAAAGTTCGGATTAGCGATAATAAAAGGCGCATTTGGCATCTCATCTGCAATAGTTCGAAATGGTGTTGCGCCGATTTGAGTAAAATTCAGATCCCAGCCAACAACCATGGATAGCAGAAAAAACTGCGTGAGTGTCATCACAAACATCACCGGAGCCTTATAGGGCTTTCGTGTCCATTTGATCAGGCCGAGTCCGACAACAAAGGAACAGAGGATCCAGAGCATGAAGCTCCCCTCCTGCCCGCCATAAAATGCTGAGAAGAGGTATTTGGTTTCCAGATCCAGACTGGTGTAGTTCCAGACATAATAATACTGAAACTGGTGAGTCATCAGAAGATAGATAAGAGCGGCTGAGGAGATGGTCAGAAAGAGGCCTTTCGCAATCCAGAGCCAGTTCGAGAGAGTCTCAAATTTCTGATTATCCTTGTAGGCGGCTAATGCATAGAGCACCATAGCCGCTATAGATGCCAAAAATGCACCAGTTAAAAACAGATTCCCAATAGTTGCAATCATCTATCCAATACTTCTTTAAGAACCTGCCAATTCAAATTCCGGATTTTCGTTGTACTTCGACGGGCATTTCATCAGCATCTCATTTGCATGAAATATTCCGTTTCGCATCTCTCCAATAACAACAAGCTGGGTTGCCTGTTCAAAATTATTGGGCTTTGGCCGGGGATAGACAACCCTTCTGGAATTACCATCCTGATCTTTCATATGAAAACTGAATTGCATGCTTTCTCTCGAAAAACCGTGCGGTTCGCTGTTGTCCCATGTACCAATTACGTGAGATACCGATCTGCTTTCAGCCTCCTCAAAATTCACGTATGTGCT
>SKZL01000327.1 GCA_007127395.1 Balneolaceae bacterium | reverse complement strand
TGTTTATTGGCGGTGGAATACTGCTGATGATTTTGGAGCTTTTACTTCCGAGCGGTGTTGCACTATTTCTTGGATTCAGTGGCATCATGGTTGGTCTGCTACGCTGGTTCGGTATATTGGCAGATCCATTCTGGTCAGTGTTTGCGTGGCTATCTTTGTCCCTGGCGCTGACCATCGTCATCCGTCCGTTCATCCGTAAATACCTTAAAGGGGAACGATCATTTAAATTTGCGGATGAGGATTATGAAGCGATCGACATGGTAGTTGAAGTGGTTGAAACAGTTACCGACAGTGATAACAGCGGACGTATCCGTTTTCAGGGAATCTCCTGGCAGGCAAGAACCATTGAAGGTTCCATTAAAGAGGGAGAGATGGCGCGGATCAGCTATCGTGAAAACACGACATGGATTGTTGAACCGATTGATCCGGGAACTGCAACCCTCGATCAGAAAACCCGTGAAAGGGAGTAAATTTTTTCACCGGCAAACATTTGGTATTTAATCAGCTAATATTTAATCCTCTGTGATATGTGGACTACACTACTCACTCTTGTTGTACTGCTCTATTTCATCTTCACCCGACTGTTTATCATCGTTGAGATGAGGGAAGAGGTCATTCAGGAGCGGCTCGGCAAGTATAAAAAAACATTGAAGCCCGGATTTCATTTTATGATCCCTTTTGTTGACAGGGCTGCATACAATCAGGAAATGCGTGAACAGGTGATTGATGTCCCCAGCCAGACCTGTATCACTAAAGATAATATCGAGGTGGCTGTGGATGGATTGGTCTATATCAAGGTTATGGACTCCTACAAGGCCAGTTACGGGATCTCCAACTATAAAGCGGCTGCGGTCAACCTGGCTCAGACAACCATGAGAAGCGAAGTGGGGAAACTGACGCTGGACGACACCTTTTCCGAACGTGATAAGATGAATGAAAATATTGTGAAAGAGATTGACAAAGCTGCTGATCCGTGGGGTGTGAAAGTGCTTCGGTATGAAATCAGGAATATCAGCCCGTCCAAAGAGATCGTGGATACCATGGAGAAACAGATGGAAGCGGAGCGGGAGAAGAGAGCCGATATTACCAACTCGGAAGGGCACCGTCAGGCACGGATCAACGAATCCCAGGGGGAACAGCAGAGCCAGGTACTTATTTCAGAAGCTCAGCGTCAGAGGCGTATCAATGAAGCCAAAGGGCGCGCGAAGGAGATTGAACTGGTTGCAACATCAACCGCAAAAGGGATACGCAGAGTTGCTGAAGCGATCTCCAGGCCGGGCGGTGATATGGCTGTTAAAACCAAACTGGTAGAGCAGTATATTGATGAGTTCGGTAACATTTTGAAACACTCAAACATCTCGGTATTGCCAACGGAAACCGCCAATCTAAAAACATTTTTTGAAGGGGTCGGAAAAATTAGCAGCCATACGGCAACGGATAAAACTAAGGGAGGAGATTAATGCAAGCACTTGAAATTTTCAGCCAGATCGTACTGGCATTATTTGCAATCTATCTGACATATAAATTTTTACAGGCCATTCGATTGGTACCCAATCAGTTTGCGCATATTGTAGAACGTCTTGGGAATTACCATACTACGCTAGGCCCCGGTTTTCATGCACTGATTCCATTTCTGGATAAGGTTGTTTACAAAAAGGACCTGCGTGAAGAGACCATCGAAGTGGAGCCGCAAGAGTGTTTCACCAAAGATAACGTGAAGGTTGAAGTGGACGGTGTGATCTACATCAGCGTGATGGATCCGGTGAATGCCAGTTATGGTGTGACCGATTACCGGTATGCCGCTGTTCAATTGGCACAGACAACCACACGGTCGGTGATCGGTCTTATGGACCTTGATGAAACCTTTGAAGAGCGGGCCAAGATGAGTATGAAAGTTGTTGAAGTGCTGAGTGAAATGGAGCAGTCGTGGGGCATTAAGGTTCACCGGTATGAGATAAAGAACATTATCACACCCAGAACGGTTCAAAAGGCAATGGAGCGTCAGATGACCGCAGAGCGTGACAGAAGAGCGATTATTGCACGGTCTGAGGGTATTCAGGGGTCCAAAGTGAATGACGCAGAAGGGCGGCGGGCTGAAATCATCAACATCTCTGAGGCGGAAATGCAGCGTCGTATCAATGAAGCGGAAGGGCGTGCACAGGAGATCGAGGCGATCGCTGAGGCAACTGCATCATCCATCGAACAGGTCGCAGACGCTTTGATGCAGCCGGGAGGTACCGATGCGATGCAACTGCAACTCAAAGAGAAATATATCGGACATCTGTCCGGACTGGGACGAAAAGAGAATCAAATTATTTTACCCAAGGATATCTCCAACTATGATGCATTGATGGAAGGGCTGTCACTTTCGGCTTTGGGAAAAAAAGAGGAAAAGTAGTATAAGGCAGAGGGCCCCGAGGGATCGGGACTACGAACAACACGCAAGTGAAATCAAGGGGGTGATCAGCAGATTTGGATTTCAATTCATTTATAGCCATAACAAATATCCCAAAAGACACCCCCCTTAATCCCCCCTCCCCGACCACTGTCGGGGTCGGGACAGGCATTGTTAGGGGGGAATATTTAATTCAAAACCTTATCCCTAAAAGAAGAGAAAACTGCCTCAATTTTTCTCCGTCATCAAACTCTTCATCGGTAAAGAGTGTATCAAACGAAAGGGAGTTGCGCAGCTGGATATCAAATATCACATTTCCAAGAGTAATATCCACTCCTGCTCCGAATGCCCATCCCAAATCCATATTTCTGGTGATTTCATCCAGATCACGCCGGATTTCATCTTCACCAATAACCTGCTCTGAACTAACCATAAAACTGAGATACGGTCCAAACAACAGATGGGGAGAGAACCGATTTGCCCGATGATAATTCAGCTTCAGAAGAACCGGGATTTCTACATAATCTATCTCTATTCGGTCGGCAATGTATTTGTTGGCTTGCGGATCTTCAAACCCTTTTTGCATGTAATAGATACCGGTTTCAATTCCCGGAAAAATACTATAAGGCAGCTCAAACGGTAAATCCGTGACAACTGTTGCGGCAACGGCTATACCCGTTCGTGAATTTCGACCGTATCCCACACCATAGAAGTTAGCAAAAGTATAACCACCCTTGATACCAATCATTGTCTGAAATCGCTCTCCCGGAGGATCTGCTCTATCCACTATCGGCCCCTGAACCCTCTCTCTTCCAAGAGTTACCTCAACATCATCATCCGAATCCGCTTCATCGATCTGCTCCTCGTCTTTAAAAAGGAACGCTTCCGCATAATCTGTCCTCTCCAGAGCTTCCAAAGTGGTTCGTTCAAGATTAATCAACACATGCCTTTGGTTGACATCAAAATAGGCGAACGGTCTGAATGTAGCATTGGGCAAAAAATAGAATTCATAACCGAAATACCCATCCGAAACATAGTATCGGATCTCTGACAACCCGGAGAAAAGCTCCGGCTGCTGAAAGTTCTCTGTATCCAGATCTTCAGCATAAATTAAAAACTGGATTCTGTTTACTTCCGGTTGAGACACCAGAAAGGAGTCAGGGCTTGCAGAGAGATGGTTGCGAACAACATACCCTCTTCCATCCGCTCTTTCGGTAATGGAAATACGTTCCAATTGGACTTGTGCCTGAACTGTTTCATACCCGCAAAAGACGATGATCAGGGCACTGGCAAGATATATAAATAGAGTTCTCATATTACCTGTCGGATGAATTCTGACAGCCCCAATATCTAAATTTTTTTTGTCAACTGTCACTTTCCTTTTATTTCTTTGACAAAATCTCTTTCAAAAACTGTCCGGTATAACTCTCTTCCACGTTTGCAACCTCTTCAGGTGTGCCGATAGCCACAATCTGTCCGCCGCCAAACCCGCCTTCCGGGCCGATATCAATAATCCAGTCGGCCGATTTCATCACATCCAGATTATGTTCGATGATCACCACCGAGTGTCCGCTGTTCACCAGCTCATTGAATGAGACCAACAGTTTGGCAATATCTTCAAAATGGAGACCGGTTGTGGGTTCATCAAAAAAGTATAGCGTTTTCTCCTGACTTGTTTTGGAGAGAAATTTGGCCAGTTTAACCCTCTGCGCTTCACCTCCAGACAGTGTGGTTGCGCTCTGTCCCAGCCTGAGATATCCGAGCCCTACATCTTCCAGAGGCTGCAGCTTGTTGATGATACTCTTTTCATCCACAAAGAATTCGATGGCATCACTCACATTCATCTCCAGCACATCATGAATATTTCTGCCTCTGTATTTGATCTGAAGGATATCCTTCCTGAACCGGGTGCCGTTACACTCCTCGCAGACCAGTTCGATGTCTGCCATAAACTGCATCTCTATCTTTTGAACCCCTTCACCCTGGCACGATTCACAGCGTCCGCCGGGCACGTTAAACGAAAAATGTCCCGGGGTGTACCCCATAATTTTGGACTGTTTGGTATGGGCAAAGAGGTCACGTATACCGTCAAACGATTTGGTATAGGTGGCGGGATTGGAGCGGGTCGACCTTCCGATCGGGCTTTGGTCAACCATCTCGACAGCCTCCACAAACCGGATCCCGTTTACGCCCCGGTTTCTGCCCACTTTCTCTTTCCATGTCCCCAGTTTCTTTTGAACCGCTGCGAATAGTGTATCATGAACCAGTGTGGATTTTCCTGAACCCGATACACCGGTTACACAAACCAGCATTCCCAGTGGAAACTCTACGTCGATATTCTTCAGGTTGTGTTCAGATGCGCCTTCGATCGTAATCGCCTTTCCATTTCCTTTTCTGCGTTTCGAAGGGATCGATATCTCTTTACGTCCGCTCAGGTATTTGCCGGTAAGCGTATTGGATTTGATCAATTCCTCATAAGGCCCGCTGAAAACGACCTCTCCCCCATGTGTTCCCGCAAAAGGGCCTATGTCGATAATATTGTCGGCCGCTTTCATCATTTCTGGGTCGTGCTCAACCACGAGGACGGTATTTCCGATCTCGAGCAGTGATCTCAAGATATTGATGAGCCGGTCATTGTCGCGTGGGTGCAGGCCAATGGTCGGTTCATCCAGCACATAGAGGCTGCCGATCAGTGAACTGCCCAGCGAGTTGGCCAGGTTGATCCGTTGCGATTCGCCACCGCTCAGTGTGTTGGTCAGGCGGTCCAGGGTCAGATAATCCAGTCCCACCTCATCCAGGTATTTGAGCCGTTTACGGATCTCAAACAGGATCTGTCCGGCGACCGACATTTCATAGTCCGAAAGTTCAAGTTCATCAAAAAACGCTCTGCCGTGGCCGATTGTCATCTCCGTTACCTCCCCGATATGCAGGCCGCCTACCTTCACATAGAGAGCGTCCCTGCGCACCCTGTACCCCTCACACTCCGGACAGTTGCTGTACCCCCTGTACCGCGAGTAGAGTACCCGCATATGCACCTTATAAAACTGATTTTTGACATCCTCAAAAAAGCCGTTGATTCCGCTATAATCACCCTTTCCGTTCCATAAAATCCGTTTCACATCCTTATCCAGCTCTTTGTACGGAACATCAATCGGCAGTTGATCCTTAGCGGCTTCCCTGACAAAATCTCTCAAGTATTTGCTGAATTTGGGTGAATCAAACGGTGCCACCGCGCCACCACGAATGGTTTTATCCGGGTCGGGAAACACCAGGTCCTCTTCGATCCCGGCTACACGGCCAAACCCTTCGCATGAATCACAAGCGCCATAGGGGTTGTTGAACGAAAACATCTGAGGTGTGGGCTCCAGAAACTCAATGCCGTCGCGTTCAAACCGTTCGCTGAAAGAGAGCTCGTCTCCTTTATGGATTTTGATGCGGCACCGGCCTTGTCCCTCTCGAAAAGCGATCTCAATCGATTCGGCGATCCGGCTGCGGGTGGCATCATCTTTTTTGATGGCGAGCCGGTCAACCAACACGCGGTGTGTTTCAGGGGTGATCTCCGCCGGGTCAAACTCATCCCGGGTGAGGTCTGTGATCGTTTCATCCTGAACATTCAGCAATCGTGTGAGCCCTTTCTCAACCAACACTTCAAACTGGTCTGACTGCTTTCTGCCCTTGCGCAATTCATAGGGAAAAAGCACATAGAAACGCGTTTTTTCATCCAGTTCATCCAAAAGTTCATCCACGATCGATGTGGGAGTATCTTTTTGAACCTCTTTACCTGAGACCGGTGAAATGGTCCTGCCGATCCGTGCAAAAAGCAGCCGGACATAGTCGTAAATTTCGGTGGAAGTACCCACTGTGGATCTGGGATTGCTGCTTGTTGTCTTCTGCTGAATGGCCATGGCGGGAGAGATACCGTGCATATAATCCACATCCGGTTTGTCCATTCGCTCCAGAAACTGACGGGCGTAGCTGGAGAGGCTCTCCACATAGCGCCGGTGTCCTTCTGCATAGATGGTATCGAAGGCCAGGCTCGATTTACCCGATCCGGATACCCCGGTAACGACTGTCAGTTTATTCCGGGGAATCTCAACGTCGATATTCTTCAGGTTGTGGACGCGGGCGCCCTTGACGATGATGGGCCGGTCGGATGCAGATTTCCCGTTGTTCGGGTCGGGGCTTGCCGTTGATGTAGAATCCTTAATGTTAGCGTCTTTTTCTGCCATGCAGTTGTTTTCCATTCCAATCGGTCAAAATACGAAAAAACGATCTCAATGTCGTTTCATTTCATCATATTTGATTTACAAGAATCAGAACAATGGACGCGGCAGGATTCGTTCTTTCTGGATCAGTGGTAACATTTTAATGTCTGAAACTGAGGATTTTGTTGATGAGTCTGTAATGCAATTCAAATAGATAACATTGCATCCTGTAATCAGAGTCGGACCGACTGTGTCTTATCGGTCATCCAAATCTCAACTTATTCGAATTCATATAATCGATGGCAACATCTCCTAAGTGACAAAAATCCTGACCTTTTGGATCAACTTCCTTTTACTAATCTAAACTGAGGTATCGGGATGCTCGCTTGATGGAAAGGAAGGATGATTTTGAATTCTGCCTACCTGTTTCAGATGATGGTTGATATGGTTTGTCATAAACCCAAAAGCCTGATTCATATTCAACAACCCTGCTCTCGGATGCTTGTACACGGTAGAAGCAAGAACTTGTTCATCCGTTTCGTCAAGCAGTTGTTTCAAATCTGACCGTATCGACTCCCACTCCTCTTTCATCAAATCAAGATCCGGATTCTCTTCACGGACTTCAGCAATTTTTGGGGCCTTGAATTTGATCGGAAGTACAAAAGCGATTTTCATAATCAAATAGCGCAAAGTTGCGCCCAAGCCTGTTTTTGTCAATTTTTTATTCAACCCGATTCTTCTTTGAATCAGGATAATCGACTGTTTTTCCGCAGTCACAATATGGCGCATTACTTGCAACAAGTTCCACGATTCCGGGTCCGGTTTAAAGCGGAGTTGTTCGGGAGTCAAGTGACTATAATTATTCAGAAACTTAGATCTTTGTTCTTCAAGTTTGAAGAATAGTCGTATTTGTCTGGCCATCTGATTAATCAGTATTTTTAAAAAGGAGTTATCGGTTATTTACGACAACCCCTTTTTTTGCAATTTTCCGCAGATAAAACTGCGTCTTTTAATCTTCCCGGTACACTACATTGCCATCAATGATGACCGCTTTTACCCTGGTCAGATATTCGAACGGATCACCGTCGTAGAGTACGATGTCAGCGTCTTTGCCCCGTTCAAGTGAGCCAACCCGCTCATCCACACCCAATATCCGGGCAGCCCCAAGTGTCGTGGCATAGAGTGCGTTCTCCAGGCCGAGTCCGTTTGCCGCTGCAATGGCAGCTTCATAACGTGCAATCCTGGTTTTGGGCACATACCCCTCATAACTGCTCTGGAAAGCAAATGGAATCCCCGCTTCGTGCAGTTTGGCCGCCGTTTCAAAGCTTGAATTTTTAGCCTCTCCGAATGGACGGATCATCGTGGGATGCAGGATCACCGGTACGCCGGCATCACGAATCTCATCCAAAACCAGATACGCCTCAGCCGCTCCTTCCAGCACCATCGGGAAACCGAACTCCCTCTGTATCCGAAGTGCGGTGACTATATCCGCTGCTGTATTTGCAGAAACGAGCGCTTTGATCTTCCCGTCAATCAAGTCCGCCAGTACCTCCATCTTGAGGTCCCTGCTCTGCTCTTCACCGGCCGCTCTTTTTTCAGCAAACGCTTTGGCACGTACCAGCTCCTGCCTCAGTACCGCTACCGATTT
>SKZL01000070.1 GCA_007127395.1 Balneolaceae bacterium | reverse complement strand
CTGAAACATTATATTGCGAAACCCTGGCAGAAAGAAGAGCTTCTGGAAATTGTCAGTGAACTTCTTACCGATTACGTGCTTGCTCAGGTAAAAAACCCAATGCCATTTATGAATCTGCTGAACGGCGAGCGGATAGCTGAACATATCCGCAAGGGCGGGGTTATTTCCGACAATTAATATTTGGTCATGAACTTTAAACTTGGGAAACAGTGGATTTCAGACCGAAAGCATGTTACTGAACTGATCCAGCGACTGTTCGGGGATACCGATCATTCACATAAATATCTGGTTCAGTATGATAAAGGTGAAGTTCTTCTAAAGGAAGGAGAACAGCTCAAAGATATCTACATTCTGCTTGATGGTGTTGTGGAGCTCTATAAAAGAAAACCGGATACCAACACAAACTATCCGATTATACGCCTGCAAGCCGGTTCATTCATTGGTATAATCGCTTTTACTACCGGCGAACCCTCTCTGACAACATCCATAGTGATGGAGCCGGCAACGGTTCTGAAAATACCCGACACCGAAGTGAGGGAGCTTCTGGAGAGAAATGAGCGGTTTCAGATATACATGGATGAACTGATTCTGGCTAATCTTCTTGAGCGTTTCCGGAATACCATTATTCTCCAGATGAAACTGGATTCAGTAAACAGCAAGCTGCGGGAAGAGAGAAATGAATCACAGCGTGCTTACAGAGAACTGAAAGAGGCTCAGGATCGGCTTATCTATCAGGAAAAAATGGCAACACTGGGCCAGCTCGTGGCCGGCTTTGCCCATGAAGTGAACAACCCCACCGCATCGCTGCTTCGATCCACAGAGACTCTTGAAGAGCGTATAACGGAATTGCTGCTTCATATGGAAAGCGGCAAGGGTGATCAGCAGCTGCTTAGAGATCTCTACGAATCCGGGACTAAAGCCGCGTATCCGGACACCAATAAAATCCGGGAACGTATGAAGGATCTTAAGAAATCTTTCCCGGAAGCAACAGCAGCACAACTTCGACTGATGTCGCAGTTACCCGAAGATAAAGTGCAGGTATTTAAGGATAAAAAAATCAGAGACAGAGAGTCGATCGATTTTTATCTGCACTATTTCGAGATGGGAAAAATGTTTCACAATATCGATTCAGCAGGTACACGTATTGCCGGACTGGTGAAAGGCCTGAAAAGCTACAGCCGCTCTGATACCGATACATCGTGGGAGGAGATTGATATACGTGAAGGAATTCACGATACCCTGCAGCTTACAAGCAATCGGATCAAATATTATGATATCGATCTGGATCTGCCGGAGCTTCCCAGGATCAGGGTCAATCCTGCAGCACTGAACCAGGTTTGGACAAATCTCATCCTCAACGCTGCTGATGCTATGGGCAAAAAAGGATCACTCAAAATCTGGTGCAATTTTGATGAAGAACATATCTGGGTATCTATTCAGGATTCCGGCCCGGGTATTGATGAGGAGATCATCGGCAACATCTTTGAATCCAACTTCTCTACCAAAAAATCGGAAGTAAAATTTGGCCTGGGATTGGGGCTCTCCATTTCAAAAGATATTGTGGAACAGCATGGCGGTACAATATCAGTGAATAACTCTGCTAAGGGCGGTGCCATTTTTACCGTTCGATTACCCATCAAAAGTGAAGATATTTAACATCAGAGACCAAAAGTTGATTTTTTGAAGCCGCCTCTTTTGGTTATCCTTTGATGGGAGACTTCGCAAAACCCAAAACGATACTACTGACCGAATGCTATCGGGGTAAAAAAATGAGCGACCTCCCCGAAAGCTTGCAGGATCGGAAAAGGTGATTATTTTTTCTGTTTTTTCTAAGTCCCAATGATTCTAAGTCTCTTGAAAACCTGTTCTGTTTTCTAACAAAAACTGATGACCAAAAAAATGAAACCGGTACTCTATCGACTCTTTTTTGATGATCTGCTGAAATCATCATGGCGCTCTGTTCTGTTGCTGTGGAAACCGATGGCATGGTGGACTTTTCTGGTTTACCTGGTCTTTACCGCACTCTCTGCCCCGCTGCTTTTTTCACTTCTCGACTGGACCATCTTTCGCGGCGACCGCCTCTTTGTTGGCAATGACGATCTCTACACCTGGTTTTTCTCCCCGGCCGGTTTCAGCTACCTGTTTCTCTTTATTCTGATTCTTCTGATCGGCTGGGTGATACGGTTTTCAGGAATTTTCCAGATCATTACGGACGATCTGGAAGGCCGGAAGGTCTCTTTACGTGGCACTTCACTGCACATCGCACCGAGGATACCGGTTCTGGTGAAGATGTGTGTGCTCACCGTTGTCGGATTTATTCTGCTGCTCATCCCCCTCATAATCGGCTTATTGATCGTTCATCAGATCTATTTGACGGAGTTTGATCTGAATTACTACTGGTACATGACACCGCCAGAATGGTACAGGGCACTCACTTACGGTGGTATATGGGCAGCTTTTTGGTTTATAGGTTCCCTCATCATGGTTGCCTGTTTACTTCCGGCGCTTCCCTCTTATCTGGATGGGAAGCATAGTATGAAGGAGACCTTTTTGAAAATTTGGTATGCCCCGATGTCGGAGACTTTGAGATTCCTGAAAGTGATCGGAGTGATTATTGCCGGATGGATTTCTGTTCGTATCCTGGCAGATGCTATTTTGTTAACTACATTTCTGTTTCTGACCCATTGGGCCAATACAACGTTTGAATCCCTGCGTCCGCTGGCCATTCTGACCGGTGGCTATCTCTTCACCTCCATCACCATGGGGATTATCATCTCCTTCTTTGGTTTTTCTCTCTTATCGGTTGTCATTACAAAATTCTACTACAGAGCCATGCAGCCGGATGTAATCCCACAGGCTCCCGGCTTTAGGGCATTAACCATGAAAACATTGGGTTTTCTTACCTGGTGGTTCAAGCCGCTGAGAGCCGGATTACTGCTGTTTGCCCTGGTATTGGGGAGCCTGGCAACAACCTATCTGATGGTTGGATTTGGAACAGATCAGCCCGATGGCGAATGGGTGATCACTATTTCACACCGTGCAAATGCCGGAGGAGCACCTGAAAATAGCCTGAGCGCACTTGAAAATTCAATCCGGATGGGAGTGGATATGGCGGAGATTGATGTGCAGCTTACTGCAGACAGCGTTGTAGTGGTTTGGCATGATGAAGATTTGATGCGCATGGCCGGTGACCCAAGACGAATTGCGGATGTCCGTTTTGCCGAAATTGAGGATCTCTTTCTATTGAACAGTGATGATCACAATCAGCCCGAAACCTTTCGGGATCGAATAGCAACACTTGAGCAGTTTTTGGAGGCCTCAAAGGGGCAAATAGAGCTAATGATTGAGCTAAAGTATTATGAACCGAACCCGCTGCTTGCAGAAAAAACAGTGGAGCTGGTTAGAAACTACGGCATGGAAGAACATGTGGTGTATAAGTCGCTTAACTACAGTGCAGTGGAGCAGTTGCGTAACCTGACAGACTCAATTCCTGTTGGTTATGTTTCGGCCGCATCCATTGGGGATATCAGCCGGCTTCCCGTAGATTTTCTCTCTGTATTTCATCAAAATGTCACTGCGGAACTGGTCAGAAATATGAGAAACAGGGATCAGCAGATCTATGTCTGGACGGTGAACAACCGGGATGATGTCATCGCTGCATTGGAAAAAGGTGTGGACGGTATCATAACCGACTATCCTGAAATGACTCTTTCCATGATCGATGAGATTGCCATGCTTTCTCCGGCTGAACGAATCCTGCTGCAGTTCGGACTGCTAGTCCTTGAAACTCAATCTTTACTGCTCCCCGATGAGTAAACCCATTTCAAAAAAGGAATATGAATCTCTGTTCGATTTGCTATTTTGATCTTTCGCACTAAACTAAAGAAAAAAGAGTATGAAAGTTATCAATCATCAACCCGCCGTTCTTCTGGCAACTGTAATATTTGTATCGTTGGCATTTTATGCTTGCAGCAATGAATCAACCGAAACCACCTTTTCGGTTGGAGAGCCGGTCGTTGTATCCAGTGGATATGTTTTCACGGAAGGCCCCCTATGGCATCCTGACGGATTTCTGATATTCAGTGATATTCCGGCTAACCGGATTTATCAATGGACACCCGGAAATTTTGAGGGAACGGTCTATGTTGAGCCATCCGGTAATTCAAACGGAATCAAGGCCGCTCCGGATGGGTCGATTATTGTGGCTCAACACGCCGGACGTGTTTCAAGGCTGACCAACGACCTCGAGCTGGTTCCAATTGTAGAACAGTATGAGGGCAAGCGATTAAACAGTCCGAATGATATCGCCGTTAGATCTGACGGACTGATCTATTTTACAGATCCCTATTTCGGTGTATCTGCAGAAGACCGTGAGCTTGACTTTTCGGGGGTATATCGAATCAACCAAGATGAAAGTGTGTCGCTGATGTATGACGGTTTTGATCTGCCGAACGGTATCGTTTTTTCTCCGGATGAATCCAGGCTCTATGTAAATGATTCTGCAACAGGCGATATTCTGAAATTTGAAGTCACCGATTCCGGTGACTTGAACAACCCTGTACTGTTTGTGAACATTGGGCCACGGGCCGAGTTGGGCGGTGCAGACGGGATGATTACCGATTCCGAGGGCAGGCTCTACACAACCGGCCCAAATGGATTTATTGTATTTGATTCAGATGGAAATCAGCTGGAACAGATTCGGTTCGATCATCAGATTACCAATCTGGCATGGGGCGGTGAAGATGGAAATGATCTCTATATGACAGCACGTGGAGATATTTACAGGATCGGAATTACAAAATAGTTGAAGAAAAAAAAAAAAAAAATCTCATTATTTGATTGAGTCTGCACTTTTATGGGCTTATTTGAGCACACTGTCTTAATTATTCAAATGTCCGGTAAACAAAATGGCAAAAGAGTTCGTTATGAATTGCAAACCGGTGGCTGGTGAATAGTGGCCGGTTAGCGGTTTGTGGTTTGTGAATCGATCACTGTTTGTAGAATGAACTTTAAAAATTGCCTTTAGTGCGGTCAAAAAAATATAGATATGAAAAAGAAGATTCTCTTTTTATTAATCTCGATTGTGGTGGCATCATGTACGAGCCGTGTACCGGGCCAGGCTGAAATACCGGATGATTATTTTGATCAGGTAGAGGAGTGGAAAGAGAGCCGGATTGAGAGTCTTACTGCACCGACCGGCTGGATGCGATTGGCCGGAATGTATTGGCTGAGTGAGGGTGAAAACCATTTTGGCAGTTCTGAGGATGCAGATATTCGTTTTCCGGATGGCACTATTCCCGGAATTGCAGGTTCCTTCATACTGCAGGAAGATGGGACTGTACGAATGACCGTTGCTGAGGGAGTGGATATAACCTTTCAAGGTGAGCCGGTATCCGACATGATCGTTTATGACGGGGATGAGGCTTATAATCTGGAGTATGGTTCGCTGGAGTGGCTTGTTATCGTGCGAGAAGAGATCACCGCAATACGACTGTACAACAAAGAGAATGAAAAAGTAGATGCATTCAGGGGATTTCCGGCCTACGATGTTGATCCGCAGTGGAACCGTGAGGCACGATATATTCCCTATCCCGATGGAACTACGATACCGATTGTCAATGTACTGGGTCAGCAGGTAGAGACGACAACTCCCGGAAGAGTTGAATTCACTCTTAACGGAACACTCTATTCTCTTGATGCCCTTGAAGGTAGCGATCGGATGTTCATCATTCTGGGTGATTTGTCGAACCGTGATGAAACCTACCAGGCCGGCCGTTATATGTATATCGACTACCCGGAAGAGGGGAGTGAATTTACCGTAATAGATTTCAATAAAGCGTATAATCCGCCCTGTGCATACAACCTCTACACCACATGTCAGCTCCCGCCCTTACAGAACCGCCTGGATGTGGCCATCAGGGCCGGTGAAATGCGTCCGGTGGAGTGGGAAGGACTTTAGATTTGTATGTACAAATCTGATCGCAGATCTCAGAATGTCGAATTTTGATCTGAGAAGGGTTTTGGATGCGAGAGATTGGAATTTGGATGCTATTAGCTGAAAACTGATTGCCCCATATCAACGTCATCCTGCCCCGTCCCGACCATTGTCGGGATCGGGATCAGGATCTCAAAAGCCATGAGTATTACAAAATCCATCACAAATAATGAACTCATAGATTTTGAGACAACCTAGAAGCATATTGAGGTGTTGATCGATAAATATGAGAAACAATCAAAGCATAGCCGAATGAATAAAAAGAATACAGTTCTAAAAAACCTCACAGCCGTGGTGATAGTGTCGGTGCTTCTCTTTGCATGTAGCTCACCGGAAACGGGAACTGCTCCACTTCCGGAAGACTATCCCACTGAACTTCAAGAGTGGAAAGAGAACCGGATAAACGTCCTGAAAGGTCCGACAAACTGGCTTCGGCTGGATGGAATCTACTGGATGAGTGAGGGTGAGAACACATTTGGAAGCGGTGAGGGTCAGGATCTGAAGTTACCGGAGGGGACGATCCCGTCCAATGCGGGAGTCATGATCCTGGAAGAGGGTGTGGTGACCATGAAAGTGGCAGAAGGCGTATTGGTCACGCATGAGGGCGAACCTGTCACGGAGATGATGATGTATGATGGCGGTGAACGCTACCGCGTAGAACATGCCAGCCTGGAGTGGTTTATTGATAACCGGGGTGAGCAGTACGGCCTCCGGCTCTATAACAAGGAGAATCCGAAAGCGGATGCATTTGATGGTTTTCCGGCATATGAAGTAAATTCGGAGTGGCATCTGCATGCACAGTTTGTTCCAAACTCAGATAGTACCACCATCATGCTGGATAATGTGATTGGTGAGAAGGTGGAGCGCTATTCGCCGGGTAACATCCGATTCACAGCTGAAGGTCAGGAGATAGAGGTGATTGCATTTGAGGCCAACTCGGGGTTGTTTATCATGTTCTCGGATCTGACCAATCGTACCGAGACCTATCACGCCGGAAGGTATTTGATCATTCCATTACCGGATGAAGATGGCCGCACGATTATAGACTTCAATAAGGCATACAATCCGCCATGTGCGTTCAACACGTTTACCACATGTCAGTTGCCACCCCCGCAAAATCGTCTCGATCTGACGATCACCGCCGGCGAAAAACGTCCGCTGAATTGGCAGGGACTTTAAAATTGCATTTACAATTTTGATCTCAGATCTCAGAATGTCGAATGATGAACGGTGAAGTAGTTTTGATCTGCATAAGATCTTCTAAAGAGTCATCCTGTCCCGACAGCTGTCGGGATCAGGATCTCAAAATCAAGGAGTTATATAAAGTTTAGAGCTTCAATTAACTCATATATCTTGAGATGCTGATCGTCATCAGCATGACGTTATAAGTTGATTAGGATGGTGTATGAATTTGATCTGAGATGCCGTTAAAGATATGTTTGGTGATAAATGAAGTGAGTACGGGATCATTGAATAGCGAACATATGCAACATCCCACATGAATTTAAACGCCCAATCTTCTATCTTATTAGGATAAAAATAAACGAATCTAAAAATATCAGCATGAGTAAGGTACAAGAGTATATTGACCAGAATATCCGCAACTTTGAAAACGAACTATTTGATCTCTTACGGATTCCAAGTGTGAGCACAGATTCACGTCATAAAGAGGATGTCAAGAAGGCGGCACAGTTTCTAATTGGACAGCTTGAAGAGATCGGCCTCGATAATGTTACACTGCATGAGACGCCGGGCCACCCCATTATCACTGCAGAGAAGATTACCCATACAGACCGTCCGACAGTGCTGATCTATGGCCATTACGATGTGCAGCCTTCCGATCCGGATAATCTCTGGAAAACACCTCCGTTTGAGCCGACCGTTATTGACGGACGGGTATTTGCTCGTGGTGCGAGTGATGATAAAGGTCAGTCTTACATTCACGTAAAAGCGATTCAATCCTATCTGAAGACCGGTACCGAACTGCCTGTGAATGTGAAGTTCATCCTGGAAGGTGAAGAGGAGATCGGCTCACCAAATCTGGTTCCTTTTATCAAGGAGAACAAGGATCTGCTGAAATGTGACATGGTGCTGATATCTGATACAGCTATGTTTGGCGAAGATCAGCCTTCGATCACCTATGGATTGCGCGGACTTGCCTATATGGAAGTTCACGTTACAGGCCCAAACAGGGATCTTCATTCTGGAATCTATGGCGGGGCGGTGGAGAATCCGGCCAATGTGTTGTGCGAAATGATCGCTAAAATGAAAGATGAGGATGGAGTTGTTCAGGTGGAGGGGTTTTATGATGATGTTGAGCCTCTGACCCCTGAGATGCGGGAGGCTTACAAGGCCCTTCCTCATGATGATGAAGCTTACAAGAATAGCCTGGAGTTGAAAGCCTTGCACGGAGAGAAAGGATACGGAACGCATGAACGCGCTTCTGCCCGTCCAACTCTCGATGTGAACGGATTATGGAGTGGATATCAGGGAGAAGGTGCCAAAACGG
>SKZL01000045.1 GCA_007127395.1 Balneolaceae bacterium | reverse complement strand
TCTTTCCAGCGGCTGAAGTATAAATGTTCCAAAATTGTCCGAATCTTCTGCAACATCAAGGGCTTCCGGCATTTGTAAACTATAGTTATTCATAGTCCGTTTTTTTATATAAACTGTTTAGAATTATTTAGAATAAAGCTCAATAATCAACTGTACGTTGATATTCTCTGGAATCTCCTCTATCTCAGGCAAATGCAGGAATTTTCCTGTTTTTGACTTTTTGTCGGTTTCAATCCACTTGTACTTGTTCGTTGAATAGGACTGCAATGATTCACTTACCAGGTCAAGATCTTTAGACTTCGGTCGTATACTGATCACATCACCCGGTTTTACATGGTAGGAAGGAATATTAACAACCTGGCCATTAACAACAATGTGTCTGTGAGTAGTTAATTGCCTTGCCTGTCTTCTGGTTCTGGCAAAACCCATTCTATATACAACATTGTCGAGCCTGGTTTCAAGAAGCTGCATCAATACTTCACCTGTAACACCCTGCTGACGGGTAGCTTTTTCATACAGATTTCTAAACTGTCTTTCCAGAAGTCCGTATGTGTACTTTGCTTTCTGCTTTTCATCAAGCTGAATCGCATATTCAGATTTTCTTGTGAATCTGCTTCGGCCATGTTGTCCGGGTCCGTAAGGCTTTCTTTCCAGTGCAGTACTGGGGCCAAAAATTGGCTCTTTAAATCTCCTTGCGATTTTCTGTTTAGGTCCTCTGTAACGTGCCATTTAATAATCTAAATTAAAGTGTTAAACTCTTCTTCTTTTTGGTGGCCTGCAGCCATTGTGTGGAATCGGTGTACGATCCTTGATTGAAGTAACTTCCAGTCCACTTGTTGCCAATGCCCTGACAGCCGCTTCACGTCCTGAACCAGGGCCCTTCACAAACACTTCTACCCTGCGAAGTCCCATATCATATGCAGCTTTTGCAGCTGTTTCAGCACTTAACTGTGCAGCATATGGTGTATTTTTTCTGGAACCTTTGAAACCCTCTTTTCCGGAAGAAGACCAGGAGAGTACATTGCCATTGGCATCTGTTACACTAACCAATACATTATTAAAAGAAGCTTTAATGAACGCCATCCCGCTGGGATCGGTCACCTGTCTTCTTTTTTTCTTTTTCCCAGCTTTTTCAGTGGTTTTACGCTGTCTTTTTGCCATTACATTCAATTATTTAACTTAATCTTATTTCGGAGCTTTCTTCTTACCGGCCACGGTTCTGCGTTTACCTTTTCGTGTACGTGCATTGGTCTGCGTTCTCTGACCTCTGACTGGCAAACCTTTTCTATGGCGCACCCCTCGGTAACTTCCTATCTCAATTAACCTTCTGATATTGGAATTCACCTCTGTCCTGAGAGCACCTTCAACTTTCATTTCATTATCAATAACCTTCCGGAGTGCTGCAACCTGATCCTCATCCCAATCTTCAACTTTGATATTTGGATCAATATCCAGATTCTCCAAAATTTCCCGGGATACAGTTTTACCTATTCCGAAAATATAGGTCAACCCAATGACTCCGCGTTTTTGTTTAGGTAAATCAACACCTGCAATTCTTGCCATATCCGATTCCTAATCTATTTTTTAACCTTGCCGCTGTTTGTGTCGCGGATTTTTTTTATTAATTACGTATACACGTCCATTACGACGTACAATCTTGTCGTCTGAACTTCTTTTTTTTACTGAGGATCTAGTCTTCATAGCGATTCCTTTACTTATATCTGTATGTTATCCTTCCTTTCGTCAAATCGTAGGGTGACATCTCTACTGACACCCGGTCTCCCGGTAAAATTTTAATGTAATACATTCTCATTTTACCGGATACATGTGCCAATATCTCATGCCCATTGTCAAGTTCTACCCTGAACTGGGCATTTGGCAATGCTTCCAAAATCTTACCGTCCTGTTTAATTGGCTCCTGTTTAGCCATAACTGGTTTCTGTAATTTCAATTTTTGTTATCTCAGCAATATAATCAAAAGTACTGAGAATTTCAGCTTTACCTTCTCTGACCACTACGTCATGCTCAAAATGAGCCGCTTTTGAACCATCTGCTGTAACGATGGTCCACTTATCCGGCAGTGTTTTTACCTTCCAGGTTCCATGGGTAATCATCGGCTCAATTGCCAGCGTCATACCCGATCTTAACCTTTCACCACGGCCCGGTTTCCCATAATTGGGAATGGACGGATCTTCATGCATGCTTTTACCAATACCATGTCCTACAAGATCCCTCACAACACCAAAATCTTCAGCTTCGCAATGACTTTGAATCGCATGACCAATATCACCGGTCTTATTCCCGTGTATCGATTTCTCGATACCTTTGTAGAGCGATTCAAGTGTCACCCTCAATAACTTTTTATCCTGATCACTGCATTCCCCAACCATAAATGTGAATGCATGATCACCAAAATAACCCTCTTTCTCAACACCGCAATCCACTGATACAATATCACCTTCATTCAATGTCCTGTTTCCCGGTATTCCATGAACAACTTCTTCATTCACAGAGATACAGAGCGTTGCAGGAAAAGGATTCTGTTTAGAACCGTAACCTTTAAACGCGGGCCTGGCATTATTTTTAACAATAAATTCTTCTGCTATTCTGTCGAGCGCTCCGGTTTCAACTCCCGGCCTGATCTCTTTCGCCACTACTGCAAGAGTTTGTGAAACAAGTCTTGCAGCAGCCCGAAGTTTCTCAATTTCAGACTCGCTCTTCAGATAGATCATCAGGATCTTCTTCTTCCCTTAATCTTACCCGATTTCATAAATCCGTCATAGTGCCGCATCATGAGATGACTCTCAATCTGCTGCAGTGTGTCCAATGCCACACCTACAATAATCAATAAACTTGTTCCACCATAAAAAAGTGCAAATCCGGGAGTTACACCCATATTTGCTACAATTGCCGGAAGTATCGCTACAAATGATAAGAATATAGATCCGGGAAGTGTAATTCTTGTTAAGATGTTATCAATAAACTCTACAGTCTGCTTACCCGGCCTCACACCCGGTATAAAACCACCCTGGCGTTTCATTGTGTCAGCCATTTCTCTTGGATTTACTGCAATAGCAGTATAGAAAAATGTAAAGAAGACACAGATGAAAAAGAAAACAAGTGAATAGACCAGTCCCGTGAAATCAGCCGACCAGGCAGTCATCCACTGTACGGTCTCATTTTCAGGAAAAAAGGTTCCGACAGTACTTGGAATAAACATGATCGACTGCGCAAAAATAATGGGCATAACCCCTGCTGCATTAACTCTTAACGGTAAATATTGTGTTGTTCCGCCATATACTTTTCTTCCCACAACACGCTTTGCATATTGAACTGGAATCTTTCGGGTACCCTGCGTTAATAACACACAAGATGCTATAACAAGTGCCAATCCTGCAAGCTCAACAATAATAATGATTGCATTAGCCGTAGTGGTCACTTCATTCATAAAGTTTGTCGGCAACACTGCAATGATACCAATCATGATCAAAATAGAGATACCGTTTCCTATTCCCCGATCAGTAATTCTCTCACCAAGCCACATCACAAACGTCGTACCTGCGGTCAATACAATAATAGAAGTCAGTATAAAAGCTGTGTTACTGACCACAATCGCATTGGGTGAAGTTGCCATCAGGTTAATGGCAAAACCGATCGCCTGTACCGCGGTAATACCAACGGTCCCGTATCTGGTAAGTCTGTTGATCTTACGCCGGCCCTCTTCCCCTTCACGCTGAAGCTTCTGGAAATATGGAACGGCAGCTCCCATCAACTGAATGATAATTGCAGCAGTAATGTAAGGCATAATCCCTAAAGCAAAAACACCGGCCCTGGAGAATGCACCCCCTACAAACATATCAAACAATCCGAGCAAACTGGATGCATCACCTGTTTGTGAGGTCAACATACTTGCATCTACACCCGGCATCGTTACATAACTACCAATACGATATACTAAAAGGACGCCAACCACATATAGAATACGATTGCGCAGATCCTCAATTTTGAAAATATTTCTAAAATTATCTATTAAACCCATTTAGGTATTACTGCTGTTAGATTGTTTTTTATGAAATAATAGTGACGCTTCCGCCCGCTTTTTCGATTTTTTCTTTTGCTGTGTTGCTGCATGCATGCACTTCAACACTAATCTTCTTATCTATTTCACCATTACCAAGCAGTTTTACTCTGGCATTTTTATGGATAATTCCTGCATCTACAAGATCCTGTACGGTGATTGTCTCCGTTAACCTTCCGGCTTCTACGAAATTTGATAAACGCTGAACATTCATCGCCTGATAATCGGTTCTGAATCGGTTTTTGAATCCAAATTTCGGTATTCGTCTTTGAAGTGGCATCTGCCCACCTTCAAAACCACGCCGAACCTTCCCGCCGCTTCTGGATAACTGACCATTATGGCCCCGCCCGGATTGCTCACCGATACCTGAACCCTGACCACGACCCACTCTTTTGCGGTTCTTTTTATTTGTTTCAGGAGCCTTTAGTGTATGTAATTTCATCTTATAATCTCTTTTGTAATGATTAAGGTCTTTTTATCCTTCAAATACTTTTTTGACACTGACGCCTCTTCTCTGTGCCACTTCAATTGGATCTGTCAACTCTTTCAATGCCTGATAAGCCGCTTTCACCATGTTGTGAGGATTGGAAGAGCCAAGTGATTTTGACAGGATGTTTTCAATACCCGCAACATCCAGAATCGCTTTAACAGCTCCACCCGCAATAACACCTGTACCTTCAGCTGCCGGTCTTAGCAATACTTTACCTGCACCTGCTTTTCCTACAACCGGATGGTGTATAGACCCTGTTGCTGTAACAGGAATCTTGATCAGGTTTTTCTTGGCAATATCAAATCCCTTTTGAATGGCATCTGATACTTCATTAGCCTTTCCCAAGCCGTGCCCTACAACACCTTCTCCATTTCCAACAACAACGATTGCATTAAAACTAAATCGTCGTCCACCTTTTACTACTTTAGAGACACGGTTAATGTGAACCAGTTTCTCTTCAAGATTCAGGTTAGCTGCTGGTATATTATGTTTTCTTCTAATTTTTGGCATGAGTCAATATTTTTAAAAGTCTAAGCCACCTTCGCGGGCTCCATCCGCTGCAGCTTTTACGATTCCGTGATATTTATAGCCGCTACGATCATAAACGACTGTACTGATTCCTTTATCCTTTGCAACTTCTGCAATTGCTTTTCCAAGAACTTTGGCAGATTCTGTAGCAGCTTTATCTTTCAGCTCTTTTTGTAAATCTGCACTCTTGGTCGACACAGAAGTAATGGTAACATTATCCAGGTCGTTGATCAGTTGCAGATATACGTGCTTATTACTTTTAAATATGCTTAAACGTGGCTTATCTGCAGTACCTCTGATGACAGCGCGAACTCTGCGACGTATTTTATTTCGTCTTTCCCTTTTTAAATTATTTTTTCTCATAATTCTAAATCTTAAAAATTATTTAGCTGCAGATTTACCGGCTTTTCTTCTGATTTTCTCATCCAGATAACGAACTCCTTTACCTTTATACGGCTCAGGTTTTCTCAGGGATCTGATTTTGGCTGCTACCTGACCAACAAGCTCTTTATTAATGCCTGAAATTTTGATAATTGCATTCTTTCTCGATTTGGTATCGATCTCAATATCTATTCCCTCCGGCGGCACAAAATAGATCGGATGTGAAAACCCAAGGTTCAATTCCAGAACTCCGTTTGTAAAATTCGCCCTGTATCCAACACCGATGATCTCTAACTGTTTGATATAACCGTTGGTTACTCCTTCTACCATGTTATAAATCAAAGATCGGTATAAACCGTGCAAAGATTTATGCTCTTTGGAGTCGGTGGGACGAGTCACAATAATTTCATTCTCTGCAGTCTCCACTTTAATATCCGAGTGGATTCTCAATGAACTCGATCCTTTGGCACCTTTTATGGTTACTACATTATCTGCGCCAATACTGAAATCGACTCCTTCTGCTAGTGGTACAGGTTGTTTGCCTATTCTAGACATAGTTTTAAAAATCTTTGGTTAATAAACTGAGCAGAGAACCTCTCCGCCAACATTTAATTTCTTGGCCTCCTTATCCGTCATAACTCCTCTGGATGTAGACACTATCACAACTCCCAGGCCTCCATATGCTCTTGGCAGATCACCAACAGGGCTATATTTTCTCAAACCAGGCTTGGATATCCTTTTGATATCTTTGATCACCGGTTGGCCATAACTGTCATACTTCAGGAAAAGCCTTAAAATTCCCTGCTTTCCATCTTCAATATCAATGAACTTACTGATATATCCCTTGTCAACGAGAATTTTAGTCACAGCACGCTTTAATTTTGAAGCAGGAATATCAACCCTTCTGTGGCCTGCCTGCTGTGCATTTCTAATGCGTGTTAAATAATCTGAAATGGTATCGCTATTCATAATCTTTATTCTATCGTTTTACCAGCTTGCTTTTCTGACACCGGGAATCTTACCACTCAATGCCAATTCCCTGAATTTAATTCTGGAAACTCCATATTTACTGATATATCCACGTGACCTCCCGGTTAAACTGCACCGGTTTCGAACACGGGTTGGGCTGGCGTCTCTCGGTAATTTTTGAAGTCCTTCATAATCACCGGCTTCTTTCAGCTCTCGACGCTTTTCAGCGTACTTCTCTACGGTTCGTTTTCTTTTTTCGTTTCTTGCTATCCAGGATTTTTTAGCCATTGATCTGTAATGATTGTATTTGTAATTATTTCTTGAATGGCATTCCAAAATGCTTCAGAAGCGCAAAAGCTTCCTCATCACTTTCCGCACTGGTTACAAATGTGATATCCATTCCATGAACAAACCTTGCTGAATCAACATTGATTTCAGGAAATATGGTGTGTTCTTTGATTCCCATTGTATAATTGCCTCTTCCATCAAAGCTTTTGTTCGGTACACCTTGAAAGTCTCTGGTTCTTGGCAATGAGAGGTTGATCAATCGATCCAGAAATTCATACATAATCTTCTTTCGAAGTGTAACTTTGGCACCGATTGGCATTCCTTCCCTGAGTTTAAAGTTGGAAACCGACTTCTTCGCTTTTGTGGCAACAGGTCTTTGACCAACAATTCGCCCCACATTTTCAATGACTGTATCTACATATTTCCCGTCATTGATCGCTTCACCGGCTCCTACATTGATCACGATTTTTTGCAGTTTAGGAACTGCCATCAGATTCTCAATGCCGAACTCTTCCATCAGCTTAGGAACAATCTCCTTTTTGTAAGTTGTATATAATCTTGCTTCAGCCATTTTACTTTCTATTCCTTACTTGTCTATGATTTCGCCACTTTTTTTGGCATATCTGGCCCAACGGCCGCCACCTTCTTCTTCAATACGTTTTCTGCCAATTCTTGAAGGTTCTTCACTGGTAGGATCGATCACCATCACATTTGATATGTGAATTGTGGCTTCTCGTTTCAATCTGCCACCCTGTGGATTCTCCTGAGAAGGTTTTTCATGGTGTGTTCTCATGTTGATACCCTCAACAAGTACTCTCTCTTTTTGAGGATTTACCATGAGTACCCTGCCACGTTCACCTTTATCGTTACCGGCAATGACCAATACCTGATCACCTTTTTTAACGTGCAATTTTTTTCTGTTGTTATACATCTTTGGCATAACGCTATTTTTTAAAGTACTTCCGGAGCCAATGAAAGACTACGCATAAAGTTCTTCTCCCTGAGTTCTCTCGCTACAGGGCCGAAGATACGTGTTCCGACAGGCTCGTTTTCTTTGTTAATAATTACCGCCGCATTTTCATCAAATCTGATGTAGCTGCCATCACGACGTCGAATTTCCTTTTTAGTTCTAACAACTACAGCCGTTACAACTTCACCTTTTTTAACATTCCCACCGGGAATCGCAGTTTTCACTGAGCAGGCAATCAGGTCACCAATTCGGGCATATCTCATTTTTGAGTGCCCGAGCACCTTGATACACATTACCTTCTTTGCTCCGCTATTATCTGCAACGTTTAATATGGATTGCGTTTGAATCATGATCTGAACCTACGATTGATCGTTATTTTGCTCTTTCAAGTATTTCAACCAATCGCCATGACTTTCTCTTGGAAAGCGGCCTGGTTGACATTATTAATACGGTATCACCATTGTTAGCATCGTTACTTTCATCATGTGCCATATACTTCGTGGTCTTTGTGATGAACTTGCCATAGATAGGATGTTTAATCTGTCTGTTAACTGCGACAGTTATACTTTTATCCATCTTGTCGCTAACGACGACACCTGTTCGGGTTCTTCTTTGAGATCGTTGTGCTTGAGTCATGTTCTTATTCAGCACTTAATTTTTCATTTATAATTGTATTTAGCCGGGCTATTTCCCGTCTGGTATTTTTTATCTTTGCAGGATTTTCTATTTGTCCTGCAATCGCTTTATTGAATCTGATATCCACAAGTGACTCTTTTTCATCCTTGAGCCGGGCATTTAATTCAGTTAACGATAATT
>SKZL01000185.1 GCA_007127395.1 Balneolaceae bacterium | reverse complement strand
GCCCTCACTCAAAATCAAACCGGCTGGGCCACGATCAGTGAAGTTTCATGGAGTAACAGGGAGGGAATTGTTGCACTGACTATTGAGAATGGTGTAAAACTAATTTTTGGTGAAGAGAACTACTTCCAAAAATTGCAGGACTGGCAAGCTTTTTACGCAGAAGCAGTGACTCAAAAAGGACTTCAATCATTCGAAATTATTGATCTTCGATTCAGAGATCAGATTGTAACAAGAAAATCTTAATTATTCACATTTAGCAATCCAAATCATCAATTATGTCTACAGAAAATGAAAATGAACGGATCGTAGTCGGCCTGGATATTGGCACAACTAAAGTTTGTGCTGTTGTTGCATCAATCAACAATCAAAACAGAATTCATATCCTTGGAGTTGGCAAAGCACCTAGTGAAGGTTTAAATCGCGGTGTGGTTGTGAATATTGACAAAACAGTCAATGCAATAAAAACCGCGATCAAGCAGGCTGAACTTGCATCAGGTATTGAAGTGAACTCTGTAAACGTCGGTATTGCAGGCGATCATATAAGAAGTATTCGTAGTAAAGGGGTCATTACAATCAGCAATAAGGATAAAGAGATTACAGTTCAGGATGTTGAACGGATTCTGAAGGATTGTCAACAGATCATGCTTCCACCTGATCAACAGATTTTACACGTTATTCCACAAGAATTTGTCGTTGACGGCCAGGATGGTATTACTGACCCTGTTGGCATGAGTGGCATGAGAATGGAGGCTGAAGTCCATATTATCACGGGATTGGTCTCAGCCGCAAAAAACCTCTACAGGTGTGTTGAACGGGCAGGATATCATGTTGCTGATATCATACTTGAGCCTCTCGCCTCCTCCTATGCAGTCTTAGACGATGAAGAGAAAGAGGCGGGTGTAGTATTGGTTGATATCGGTGGAGGAACCACAGATCTCGCCGTATTTCAGGAGAATACCATTCGACATACTGCAGTAATCGCGATCGCAGGAAAGAAAGTTACAGATGATATCAAAATCGGCCTCAGTGTACTTGAAGATCAGGCTCAAACTTTAAAACATAAGCACGGTGAGTGTTTTGTCGATATGATCTCTAATGATGAATCGATCACCATACCGGGTATTGCCGGCAGGCCACCAAAAGAGATCACCAAAAGTATTTTAGCCAAAATTATTCAGGCAAGAATGGAGGAGATTCTGGAGATCATCGCAATTGAAGTAAAAAGGAGTGGCTATGCAGATTCACTAAGCGCCGGCATTGTCATTACAGGTGGCGGTTCTCTCATTAAGAACATCTGTCCACTGGCAAATGAAGTCCTTGGTATGGACGCAAAAATTGGTCGGCCACTCGGATTGGCGGGCGGATTGATAGAAGAGGTCAATAGCCCGATTTATGCAACAAGTGTCGGGCTGGTACTACATGCTTTGAAAGCTGAAGGAGTTGAAAATCAAACCATGATACCCTCCTCTTCAAAAGGAACCGGTGTTGAACGCGTCATGAGTAACATCACCGAACGCATGAAGAGCTGGTTTAAAGAACTTTAACCATCAACATTTAGCAAATAACTCATTGAACCCCATTGAGTCAAATAAGGAAAAAAACACGCAATCTACAGTTAAATAACAGCAATCATAAAACAATATCACTATGGACTACAAAACCTCACGCTTTAGCTTTGACGAAAAAGGTCAGGATAATGCAAAAATAAAAGTGATCGGTGTAGGCGGTGGCGGTGGTAATGCCATCAACAACATGATCCAAAAAGGTTTGGATAGTGTTGAGTATGTCGCACTGAACACAGACGCCCAGGCCCTGAAAAATAATCATGCCGATATCACCATACAGGTAGGTGCAAACCTAACCTCTGGTTTAGGCGCCGGTGCAAGACCCGAAATCGGACGGGAAGCAGTTGAAGAGAATCGCCATGAGCTTGACGAAGCGATCGACTCCGCCGACATGGTATTTATTACTGCAGGTATGGGTGGCGGAACAGGAACCGGCGGCGCACCCGTTGTGGCAGGAATAGCCAAGAGAAAAGGAGTTCTTACTGTCGGTATCGTGACAACCCCTTTCCACTGTGAAGGAAAAGTAAGAATGAAATACGCCCTTGACGGAATCGCAGAACTGAAAAAGAACTGCGACACGGTAATCGTAATCCCAAATGAGAGGCTTCTCGATATATCTGATGAGAACACTTCCCTGATGGATGCCTTTGATAATGCAAACGAAGTACTTTACAATGCTACCAAAGGTATATCAGATTTGATTCTCATGCCGGGTGTTATCAACCTCGACTTTGCTGACGTTCGAACCACTATGATGGATGGTGGAGCCGCAATCATGGGATCAGCAACGGCAAGTGGTCCGGATCGTGCAGAAATCGCAGCACGTGAAGCGATTAATTCACCTCTGCTCGATGGCGTAAGTATTCGAGGTGCCCGAAATGTGTTGGTCAACATCTCCTCCGGCGACAATCTCGGAATGCGGGAAACAACGACAGCAACAAGTATCATACAGCAGGAAGCTGGTGAAGATGCTGAAATCATTCTGGGTACTGTTCTGGATGAATCATTCGGAGATGAACTTAGAGTTACAGTCATTGCCACCGGATTCGAGATGAATGAAGGAAAATCTCAGCCTAAAGTTGCCTCCGAACCGGTAAGACAGGTTGAAAACAGATCATCTGAACAGAAATCAGTTGCATTGCCGAAAGCCAGTGACATTGCTAAAAGAAGGCACCTGAGCAGTGATGGCCCCTTCTATAAAGGTGAAAAGAACCTGAAGACACTGGACTCACCGGCTATTCACCGAAGGGATTTGAAATATATCCGAACGGTTGAAGAAGCAGAGGCAGATCAGGATCTGGAGGAATCACCTCAGGAAATGAAACGAGCCAGTAATGATGACCAATCCATGCACAATAGCTCAGAACGTATTGATAAGCGGGATACTGAACAACCTGCTTTTCTGCGCAAAATAATGGACTGATCACCGAATATAGTGCTGTTGATTGTTTAAAAAACGCAGGTTGCTCAACCTGTATTAGATTGCTAAATCATAAGGAGTCTCCTTGATTGGGGGCTCCTTTTCTTTTTTTCAGTGACATTCATTGTTTTGATTTTTTCTTGCAAACTATACTTCTACCTTCAAACTCAAATCATATGGGCATTTTAATAAACCTCTCCATTCATTGGATTGAGAATCACAGCCCACATCTTTTCAATACTTTGCTTCCGATTCATTCTTGATATTCATTATTGTATATTCAACGAATACCTTAATAAATAGCATGATCTGTATTGTGAAAAAACATCGGTTATTTCCGGCCATCTTCTTAATCTTCTTTTCAACCGGACAATTGTCAGCACAGGATACCGGCAGCGGTCTCGATTTTCTCAACATAGGGCCAAATGCACGTTCTCTTGCCCTTTCAGAAGCGACAACGGCATCTATTATCGGACCATCAGCAATCTATTCTAATCCATCTCTTCTCGCGTTTGATCCAAATAACAGTGTGGAAGCTAATTATACCCTTTGGGTATCCAATGTCAACAATCAGTTTGCAGCTCTTAACTACAGGCATCATCGAATGGCTTTTGCTTTTGGTGTGTTTAATTCAAGTTCAGATGGATTTGAAGCAAGAGACACTCCTGGCCCCTCAGGTGGCTCCTTTTCTGTCGGTTACTTATCAGTGGCCGGAGCAATCGCTTACTCCAGGGGGCCGTTGGCTGCAGGTATTACCACTCAATACTTAAGAGAAGAGGTCTTCCAATCCATTGCAAATGGTTTTGCTTTTTCTGCTGGCCTGTCTGCAAAATTCATGGATGATCGAATTCTGACAGGGATATCCATCAAAAATATTGGCAGCATGGAGAGCCTGGATCAGCAATCGACCAGATTACCTTCAAGCCTGAATATTGGTTTGAATGCTGATCTGATTGAATTCACAACTTCCGGATTTAATGATTTGCCGATTTTAGTCTCCATAAAAGGTAACTGGCAAAAACCCATTGAGGAAAACTCCGTCTCAGACTATGCAGGTAACAATCCAAAAGAGAGCTATTTCACCATTGGAACCAACATCAATGCAGGAGATCTTTTTAATATTCAGGCTGGTTACCGTTTTGGCCCAACTGAAAGGCCTATCGGATTTGGACTGGGCATGGTTATTGAACCTGTAAGAGTCAATTATGCAATTATTCCCTTCTCAACCGGTTATGGTACCGTACACTCTTTTGGAGTACAATACTATTTTTAATTCCAACAGAATAAATTCATCGCATGAACCGGCTCAAGAAAGAAAAAAGCCCCTACCTGCTTCAACACTCTGGAAACCCGGTAGATTGGTACCCATGGAGTGAGGAGGCCTTTGAAATTGCGAAATCTCAGGACAAACCCATCTTTTTGTCTATCGGATACGCCACATGTCATTGGTGCCATGTTATGGAGCATGAGAGCTTTGAAGACCCTGAAGTAGCTGAACTCATGAATTCCTCTTTTGTGAATATTAAAGTTGATCGTGAAGAGAGACCGGATATCGATAATACCTATATGACCGTTTGCCAGATGATCACAGGTCAGGGCGGGTGGCCTCTGACAATCATCATGACACCTGAAAAAAAACCTTTTTATGCCGCGACCTACATTCCTAAAACATCTCGTTTTCAACAGGTCGGCATGACCGATCTTGTTCCGGCAATTTCAAATGCCTGGAGCAATGAGAGATCAAAGATTCTGGAAGCGGTCAGCCGGATTGAACAAGGTTTTTCAAGGTCACTTGAACTCGGAAAGGGCGACTCTACCCTTCCGGAAGATATCACTGAACAGACCTTTCAGGAGTTGTCGAATCGGTTTGATCCGCTCCATGGTGGCTTCGGAAGCTCACCAAAATTTCCTTCCGCACATAATCTGCTGTTTCTGATGAATCACTACAGGTCAACCGGTAACCGGGAGGCACTGCAGATGGCATCTCATACTCTAACTAAAATGAGACTGGGAGGCATCTGGGATCACATCGGTTATGGATTTCACCGCTACTCAACCGACAATAAATGGCTTTTGCCACATTTTGAAAAGATGCTTTATGATCAGGCCATGCTTATGACCGCCTATGCAGAAGCCTGGAAAGAGACCCGCAATCCGCTCTTTAAAAAAACCGTCTCTGAAATTGCTGAATATATTGAACAACATCTTACATCGCCGGAAGGACTATTTTATTCTGCTCAGGATGCAGACAGTGAAGGTGAAGAGGGTAAATTTTATATCTGGACTTCGGATGAGATTCAGCAGATTTTAACAGAAAAGGAAAGCGCTCTGTTTTTGGATCTCTTCAGGTTTCAGGAGGATGGGAACTTCATGGATGAAGTCTCTAAAAAGAAAACAGGAAGAAATATATCCCATCTGGAGCAAACTTATGAAAAAATGGCCTCTCGACTGGAAATGGATATAGAATCACTCCTCGACCAGTTGGATTCCAGCCGAAACAAAATTTTTAAAGTCAGATCGAAACGTGTTCACCCAATTCTTGATGACAAAGTGTTGACCGACTGGAATGGCTTGATGATCGCTGCAATGGCAAAAGCCGGAACCTTGATCGACAATGATGCTCTCATCAAAAAAGCTCAAAGGGCATGGAGTCAACTCGCTTCGGCCTGCATGACAGACGATTACAAATTACTGCACAGATATAAGGATCAAGAAGCTGCCATTGATGGTATGGCAGATGATTACTCTTTTGTAATCCTTGGTCTATTAGAACTTTACAACGCAACATTCCAACCTAATTATTTAATCACTGCAATTGAACTGCAAAACAGCTTTGACAAAATTTTCAAGGATGAAAAGTTTGGGGGTTACTATTTTACATCAAAAAATTCTGAAGTTATCATGGGAAGGCAGAAAGAGATCTATGATGGAGCAATCCCCTCTTCCAACTCCGTTACTGCCATGAATGGTTATCGCCTCTCTGCAATAACTTCTGACCCAAAATTTTCTATACAATCGGATCAAATATTCCGAGCATTTTGTGACCCCATTGCCGATGCCCCTTCCGGTTATACATATGCCATGAGTGCTCTCTTGGCTGGTTCCGGTTCAACAACTCAAATTATCATCACTTCACAAGAGTGGAATCAGAAACTGGAGATGATGGTTAAAGAGATACGCGTCAAGGCATCCACCGACACAACAATTATTGTCATAACTGAAGAGTGGCGAATTCAATTAAGTGAATGGATACCGTTTATTAATAACTATCCAATTGGGGACTCACCCACATTCTATATATGCCGCAATTATCAATGTAAAAGACCGGTATACCGACTAACAGAAGCAATCGATCTGCTGGATACTATTTCAAAAGAGTAAACCTGATCTGGACTCCTGAGTCCTTTCATTTTTTTTTAAAAAAAGATCTGCAACCTATAGTGACAGATTTGACATTTTCCTTTAATTTCTGAACTTTTCGGTCGGTTATAATTGTCTATATTCTATTAAAACAATAAAAGTCTACCACTTTACCCATCAAACCAGGAGAACATGAAAAACATTAAAAAGGGGACCGTTTCCTACAGTTGTAAAGATCAAATTGGTACCATAGAGTTTTATCATCCAAAAGGAAATTCACTTCCGGGAAAACTATTAAATGAGATTGCCGACACCATCACATCGGCAGGTAAAGATGATGCTTGCAATGTTATCGTTTTCAGAAGTTCCGGGGAGGGAGCTTTTTGCGCCGGAGCATCTTTCGATGAGTTGAAAAGGATCACCAATATTGATGAGGGTAAAGCATTTTTTATGGGGTTTGCCCATGTCATTAATGCGATGAGAACCTGTCCAAAAATAATTATCACCAGGGTTCACGGTAAAACCATCGGCGGTGGAGTCGGGCTTGTAGCCGCCTCTGATTTTGTAATTGCACTCGAGGGAGCTTCAGTCAGATTAAGTGAACTTGAACTTGGGATCGGTCCATTTGTGGTTGGCCCTGCGGTCGGACGTAAAATAGGAGTCTCAGCTTTTAGCACACTATCACTGGATGCCTGCAACTGGTACGGTTCTGACTGGGCTCATTCCAAAGGCCTCTACAATAAACTTGCACCTTCCGTTGAAGTACTCGATGAATTGGTAGATTCATTGGCAACTGATCTGGCAAAAAGTAACCCGGAAGCTCTACTTCGACTGAAAGAAATTCACTGGCAGGCCACCGGTCACTGGAGTGCAACACTGGAACAGCGTGCCGAAATCAGCGGAAAGCTTATCCTCTCAGAACATACCAAAAAATTTCTGGCAAATTTCAAATAATCACTATTTGGGGTGGCAATTAATCTGTTGATTGATTGCCACTCAGATAGACAACTCTGCCGGATCGGCCTGTTCTGTTAAATACAGCGATCTTTATGATCTCTGATCCTGAGATTTCAACCGGTTCACTGTAGAGGATAGATTCACTATCAGGCTCCGATCCATCGGTTGTGAACCTGATTTCCAACCCCGGAAAACTCACATTTGCGTGAAGATATCCCGATCGTATTACGGCTCCCGGTGTTGGTATTCGATACTCTATTTCACTGAGATTGAGATCAAACCTATTTAACTCAAATTGCCCCAGACGATTGGCAAATTCATTCCAGGCTACATCCCGAGCTTCAAATATATCAGATCTATTTTCAACCTCACTCCACTCGGGATCTCCCACCCAGGCACGCTCTGCAAGGCCCAGTAATCTTGGAAATATCAGATAATGCATCCTCCCCTCACGATTCACTGTCTCAGACCATAACTGGCCCTGTATACCCAGAAGATTTTCCCTTCCGTGCGGCAGCAGCACTACAGCATCATCATACATTTCAGCTGATATTTCCCTTCCATAATTGTCTGTGACTGCATTTTTATAAAGATCCGTCGGGATAAAAGAGAATGGTTCCTTCACATCAAACATAGCTGCCCAGTAGAATCCCGGTTCCCTCCAATCTTTATTATGAGCCATATCAAAATAAAAACTGGACGCGTGGGACATAATTACCTGATAGCCCAGATTGGCCAACTCATATGAATAATGTTCGGTTCCTGAACCCCAGATGTAGGACCAAACATGCGGAATCACATTATCAGTAAATTGAGGGTTTGGAACGTGGCTTCCATCCTCAGGATCCTCAAAAAATACAACTTCTTCCCAACCGGCCATTTTCAAACCTCTGTCAATCAGTTTTTGGTTGAGCCGGCTAAAGAAATAGGACTGTAACTCCCTCACATTCTCAATGCCTTCCCGCTCCATCAAAGAGATACAAGATGGAGATTTTTCCCATACACCATGTGGAACTTCATCTCCTCCAACATGAATGGTACTCAACGGTACCCCAGCCACTCTGTGCATCTCAATCAACTCATTAAATACCAACTCCATAAAGTTATAGGTCGATTCGATACAGACGTTTATGACATTGTCATTAAAATTCTGGATAGAGAGGTATTCAGATTGATCCGTCTCTTCATCAAGACGATACTGTTCAGCATCCTCAGATTGGCCGGCTCTCTCCAATCGTTCG
>SKZL01000238.1 GCA_007127395.1 Balneolaceae bacterium | reverse complement strand
TGAGGTAAATCAGGTACAGTGTATCCAAAATGGCAGGCAGGCTCACTCAATTCTTGAGAGGACCAAAGTAGCTCTGACTGTTTATTAGAAGCATTATTTTAGTAAATTTTATGTCGAATGGTTGTGTTTATTTCGAAATATTTGCTTATGTTATTTGGAGATAAATGTCTAATTATCTAAAAAGATAGCTCAGTCATCCAATCTGACATCACTCAGGCTCAGGAATCATTACTCGTTATATAATGGAAGGTTACAAATCTGTTCATAGAGGTTCTAATTTATTCTCCGCAACGATTATCATACTTCTAACGGCTTCAATTTTTATGAGCTGTTCCAAAGAAGATAGAACTGACGCGGATAGGGAGACACTGTCTGATTTTCCAATAGTAGAGGAGGGAATCTACAATTTCGTTGATGTCACGGCATCATCAGGCATCGATTTTGTTCATAATATGGGAGATGAACACCTTAGTAATGTCATTGAATCTGTTGGCGGCGGATGTGCTTTTCTGGATTACAATCAGAATGGCCTGATGGATATCTACATTGCAAACGGCTCTTTTCATGAGACCATCAGCTCAGGTGATCATCCCGGCCACCTGACAGGCAATGTTCTCTATGAGAATATGGGTAACGGCCGCTTCAGAAATCGAACAAGCCAAAGTGGTGTGGGTGATACCGGTTATTCTATGGCTGTTACCGTTGCCGATTTCAACAATAACGGCTATCCGGACATATACGTGAGTAATTATGGCCCAAACAAGCTCTATAGAAACAATGGTGATGGTACCTACACGGATATTTCGAACAGTGCCGGCGTTGCGGGTAATGAGAGCAGCGCAGGTGCCGTGTGGCTGGATTTTAATAATAATGGTCTGCTGGATCTCTATGTGGCAAATTATGTGGAATTCAACCCTGCATTGAACCTCTCTTATGCACCCGATGGTTATCCCGGCCCGCTAAATTTCAGGGGTCAGGCGGATATTCTCTATAGAAATAACGGTGATGATACATTTACGGATGTCACAATGGAGATGGGAATTTTCAATTCTGACGGCAGGGCAATGGGTGTTGGGGCCATCGATTTTGACGAAGATGGTTATCCGGATATCTACGTAGCGAATGATGCCATGGCCAACTATTTCTTTAAAAATGATGGCGGTACCGGTTTCAGGGATGTTGCAAGAAGATCCGGCGTAGCATTCAACCGCGGTGGTGAGGCAACTGCCAGTATGGGGGTCAGTTTCGCCGATTTTACCGGTAATGGATTGATCGATTTTTTTGTCTCTGATGACTCCTACAACTCACTCTATCAAAATCAGGGTGGCGGTCTGTTTGCAGAAGTCTCATTTCCTGCAGGTATTGCAATTGCAAGCGGTCAGCATGTCGGATGGTCGGCCGCTTTCATGGACCACAACAACAATATGCTGAAAGATATCTTTATTGTTAATGGTGATCTGAAACACCTCTATGGGCAGGAGGATCAGCTTTTTGTAAATAATGGAAATGGTACATTCATGGATGCTTCAGCGGAACAAGGCCCTTATTTCAACGAGGCGATGGTAGCCAGGGGTGCCTGTTTTGGTGATTTTGACAATGATGGCGATATCGATGTTTTCATCGTAAACCTGAATGAACCGGCCGTTCTGCTTCGTAACGATATTGGAAATCAAAATAACTGGCTCTTAATCAACCTTGTAGGTACCAACAGCAACAGAGATGGTGTGGGTGCTACAGTCAGAGTCACAACCGGAGAAACGACACAGGTAGCCCAAAAAACAAGTGGCGGACCCTATCTCTCTCAAAATGATCCAAGGCTTCATTTCGGACTGCTTGATCATGAAATTATAGACAGGATTGAGGTTAGGTGGCCATCAGGCACTATTCAGATTTTGGAAAATGTCGAAATCAATCAAATTTTAACGATTCAAGAGCAATCAGAATGATGATGGATTCAAAAAAAGGAGTGATCATTTTCTTAGTGCTGATTGTTGTTATGGCAGGAGGTTATCTCTTCTTGAACCGGTCGCTACCCGCGGGAACAATCATTATGACCAGCATCTCTTCTACAGAAGATCTGACGATTCTGGATCAACAGCACCTGAAAGAGATGAATTTCTTATCCACAATTGTCTCTTTTAACCCCCACAAGCCAAACCATTCACCCAAAATTCTGACTAAAGATTTTGCCATCGCACATTCACCGGAAATCTCCGAAGACAGCAAACAGATGGTGTTTACAGGAAAACTGGATCCGGATTCAAATCGGCAGATCTGGCTGATGAATCTGAACAGTAAACGTTATCATGCCCTCACTGATGACTCTATGAACTGTTTTGATCCGTTCTTCTTGCCAAATGATCGTATCGCATTCAGTTGTGATTGGCAACACGAGAAGTACGGATCGGGTAGTTTTTTGTTTAGTCTGGAGCCAGAAAATGAGCAGTTAAAGCGGATTACCTTTCATCCACATGCCGACCACTCCGGTTCCATGATGCATGATGGCAGGATTTTGTGGGTCAGTAAACAGATCTATCCTGATAAAGAAAGGCCAACATTGATGTCATTAAGGCCGGATGGTAGCAATGCCAATCTGTTTTATCAGTTCCCGGCAGAGTATACTGTCATCAGCAAAGCCAGGGAAAGTGAGTCTCAGCAGATCTATTTTACTGCACGAAATGATCAATCAGATTCGGGAACAAGCCTTTTCCAGTTTTCATACATCAACCCGGTTACTTCTACTCAAAAGATATTCAGCACAGAGGAAGGCAATATTTACTCAATCTATCCACAGTTGAACGGGCCTCTTTTGATCTCATATCAGGAGTCCTCTTCCAATACTGCAGGATTGTTTGAATTGAATGAGAATGAAGACTCTTTGAACACTCTTCTAAAGGCTGATCAATTCCACTACCTGGAACCTGTTGTTGTAAAAGGCCAGCCTTTTGTACCTAAACTCTTACCTACGGCTCTCAGTGATCAAATGGAAACCGGAATTATCGTTTTTACTGAACCCGGACAGAATAGAGACAGAGAGATCGAAAAAAATCGTAACACTATACTGGTAGAAGACTTAAACGGATTATATAAAGAGTTTTTAACAGCTGAAGATGGATCTTTTTACATCAAAACCACTGCAAAAGTACCCATCCGTTTCAGTCAGCTCAATGAGAGTGGTGAAATTATCAATGGGCCATTTCCATGGATATGGGTGATGAATGGCGACAGAAGAGGATTTACCGGCTGGGATCCGATGCAAATGATTGCACCTGCCAATTTAGTACCTCAGGCAATCAATGAACCACCTGTTCAAATTATTGCACCGGGACCGACCGATCTGCCATTTATTGTTGATTTTAATCCTGCTTTAGAGGTGAGAGATGAAAATTAAAAAAAGAGTACTCGTTTTAATTATTCTGTTACTATTTACGATCCTTTTTGTGAACAGGGCAATCAACTGGTCGGCAGATCATTATGAATATTACACCATTGGTGAAGTGAGTGAGGTTCGTGAACGACATATTGATGCACTTAAATGTTTCTCTTGCCATGCCTATACACAAAAGGATGGCTTTTTTGTTCAGAAGACAGAGGGTATCTATTCTTCACCCTATAATCTGGCTGTAACACCTCAGGACGATGTTTTACTGGTTACCGGGCAGGAATCAGATAGACTCTACATGATCGACCTGAAGAACCATCAGATTATTAACAGTATCAAGGTCGGTGATCGGCCGCATAGTGTGATCGTCGCACCGGATGGAAAAATGGCTTATGTCACCAACCAGTGGTCCGGAACTGTTTCAGTGGTTGACCTTGAACTCGGTGAAGAGATCAACACCATAACCGTGGGGGGCGGAGCTTCAGGCATTGTGGCAGACTTTGATCGAAATATCCTCTATGTCTCAAATACCTATACAGCCAATATTTCTGTTGTGGATCTCAACACTCAAACAGAAGTGAAAAGACTGCGGGCCGGGAGCTATCCGAGCGGTTTGAATATCTCACCTGATAATAGCACTGTTGTGGCGGTCAGCCAGAGATCAGTCATCGTTGAACACCGGGATCCTCCCAGGACAGAGGTAACGATCATTGATGCAGCAACACAGCGTGTGATCAAAAGAAACTATTTTTTGGAATCTCACATCATGGAGAAAGTGGAGTATACACCTTCGGGTGATCTGGCTTTCACCACACTGGTAAGGCCTAAAAACCTTGTTCCCGCTGTTCAGGTTGATAATGGCTGGATGATGACTTTCGCCCTGGGAATTATCTCACCTGAAACCGGTGTCATGGTTCAGCTGCCACTGGATGAGCCAAACCTCTACTACGCCGATCCCTATGATGTGCGTATTACACCGGATGGAAAGAGAGCGTTTATCTCACACTCCGGCAACGACTATATCACGGCTTTAGATGTTGACGCCATCCGGGATGTCCTGGAAAGAGTCAAATCCGGTGAGATAGTAAACCCTGAAAATGATCTGCTTCTGAGTGAATCCTATGTACTCAAGAGAATCGCAACCGGATCAAATCCGAAAGGGATGACCATTTCTGCGGATGGCAACACACTTTTTGTCGCAGAACGCCTTACAGACCATATTGGACTGATTGATACCCATACGCTGGAAATAAGAGACTATATTGCTTTGAATAATGCCAATCAAAATGCATTTCTCAGAAGGGGAGAGCAACTCTTTAACAATGCGGCCCATACGTTTCAGTATCAGTACAGCTGCTACTCTTGTCACCCCGACAATCATGAAGATGGGCTGACCTACGACATGGCATACTACCCCGGAATGGACATCTCAAATGTTCAAACATTACGGGAACTCTCCAATACATCACCTTTCAAGTGGAATGGAAAAAATGTGAGCATTTATATGCAGTGCGGAATGAGGTTCTCAAAATTTATCACTCGAACAGAAGTTTTTGCACCGGATGATTTGAAAGCACTGGTTGGATATATCACCAGCAAGATCGAGCACCCCCCAAATATATACAGAGGCAAGGATGATGAGCTGACTGAATCACAAAAAAGAGGTAAGGAGTTGTTTGAAAGGACAAAGACAAACTCAGGCAAGGCGATTCCGGTTCGAGATCAATGTATTACTTGTCATCCTCCACCCAATTTCACAGACAGAACTTTGCATGATGTGGGAACAGCAACAGATAAAGATTCACATCCTGAATTTAAGACTCCACATCTGAACAATATCTATGAATCACCTCCATACCTGCACGATGGAAGAGCTCAGACATTGGAAGAGCTGTGGACGATCTACAATGATGATGATCTCCACGGTGTCGCAAATGATATGACCAAAGATCAGCTCAACGATCTTGTAGAGTACTTACGATCATTAGGCAGGGCAGAATATTATTACGACAACTAGATCAACAATAAAATGAACATATCCATGAACATAACAAAAATAAGCGTTGCATCCCTGTTGGTCATTGCAACAGCACTATTTCTGATAAATAGCGGGCTTCAGAACTCAAATCAATCAGACGAAGACTTTTCAAATGCTGAACCCATTTTAGCAGAAAAAACATCTGACCTGGCAATATCTGATGAAAAGGATTCAGATAGCAGTGATTTTTCGTTTAATGGGATGCCTATCTATGGTGATTGGGTTGTTTACACGATGGAAGACGGATTGCCATCAAACAAAATCAACACCGTAAAAATTGATGATAATCGCATTCTGGTTGGAACAGATAGAGGCATGGCAATACTTCAGAATGGGGAGTGGACAGTTTATACCCCTGAAGATGGCCTGGCTCACCGTAATGTGCTTTCAATTGATATCAATCCATCCAACGGAGATGTATGGATCGGTACAATGAATGGTCTGAACCGATGGTCAGCCGGTGTATTTGAACGCTTCGACCAGTTTAACAGCGGGCTTGCGAACGATGTCGTTTATGAAGTTCGTGCAGATACACGGTACACCTGGATTGCGACAGCTGCCGGAGCGAGCCGGTTTGATACCTATACCGGTCAGTGGCTGATCTTTAATGAAGAAAATGCACCCATACATGAACCATGGACATATGGAATTACTACGGGTGGAAACAAAGCCTACATTGCGGCCTGGGGTGGAGGAGTGATCGAATACAATAATGATACCGCACAATTCCGTGTTTATATGGATCCGGACGGACACTTCAATGTTTCACTCTTTCCGGATGATGGTCTGGTTCATGATATCACTACCGGTGTTGCCTATGATGATGGAATACTTTGGGTATCCACTTACTTTGGCCTGAGCCGGTATAACGGTCAGCGCTGGTGGGGTTATTTCCCACATAACAGTGGATTGACAAGTGATTTTGTCAACGCTGTAAAAGCGAAATATTCAGTTGGTTATATGGCTACAGATGATGGATTTAACACATTTGACGGTACAACCTGGGTTACATACAAACCTGCTGAAAATGGAAACGGCGGTGTAACGACAATCAGCAGAGATGAAATTGTTAAGACAGAAATTACAGAAACCTCCATATCTCATGGGTTTATCTGGAATATGGATATCAGGGAGGATATTGTCTGGGTTGCAACATCACACGGGCTCAGTATGGGCAAAGTGATCGGAACAGCAGATGATATCATTTTATAATTAAAAATAATAAATAGTTAAGGAGTACAAAATGAGTGATATGTTAGAATTAGCTTCAACAGTTAAGGGAATGTCGGAAAAAGAGAGAGAAGAGATGATCAAGCTCGGAATATTATCTGAAAACGATCGGATCAACAAATACAAATTTCCCTCTATTCACGAAGAGAGGCCACCCATTGATAGGAAAGCCGTAAATGCACCCGGTGTAATTAATGAGGCATTCAACTATCAGCGTCCTTCATCGTTTTCAAGAGCGATGAGACTGGACCTGGGCAGTTATACTCTGCTGTTAATTTCAGGAACCGCCAGTGTGGACGAAGAGGGCAAAGCAGCCCATATTGGAGATTTCAGAGCCCAGTGCTGGCGTACTTTCCGAAATATTTCGGAACTGTTGCATGCTGAGAATATGTCATGGCACGATATAGTTCGAACATCATGCTATCTGAGAGATATCGAACGTGATTATAAAGATTTTAACGAGATTCGTACTCAATTTTACAACTGGTTATCGCTTGATCCGCTTCCTGCCAGCACAGGGATCCAGGCCAGATTGTGCTGGGAAACTCTCCTCGTTGAAATAGAAGCAATCGCTATCTGTAAAAACAAATAAATCAACCATTATGAAAATGATCATCCGTCTGTCTGCAGTACTGTTTGTTGGTCTGATGATCCGGGCTCTCTTGCTGCCCGGCTCTGATGCAATTCTGATGGCGCAGACTCCGACTCATGCAAACACACCTATTGAAATCTATCCATTCAGCAACTATATGGTTCCCAACTATATGTGGTTTGAAGAGAGGCATCCGTACAGAGGTGCTGCCAGGGAGTATGAATTCCCAACAGATATCGAGAGTGTAAAAGTGGGTTTTATTGGTCCGCTCGATGGTGCACAGGAGTACTATTCGATGAATGGACAACAGATGTTGCAGGGAACCAAACTTGCCTTTGAAAAAGCTAACAGGGAAGGTGGCTTTCAAGGCAAGCCCTTTGAGCTGCTCGCCCGTAACGATATCGGTTTGTGGGGAGCCTCCGGTGATGAATTGGTGAAGCTGGACGATATGGGTGTAGTTGCAGCAATCGGTTCCATTGACGGAAACAATACGCATGTCGCGATTCGCGTGGCATTGAAACTTGAGATTCCGATGGTTACCACCGGAAGTACAGATCCTACACTAACAGATACCCGGATTCCATGGGTGATCCGGACCAATCAGGATGACAGGCAGTTTAACTATGCACTTCTTAACGAAGCTTATAACATCCGTGGATATACCAGAGTTGCCATTTTGCGTGCCAACAGCCGATATGCACGTGTGGGAACAAGGGAGTTTGTGGATGGAGCCCGTCGATTGGGAAATCCGGTGACGATTCGGCAGGTATATTTCCCCGGTGAGACCGATTTTAGCATCTACTTGGATAAGATTCGCGAGGCTGATGTTGAGGCGGTATTGTTATGGGGTGAAGTGGATGAGATTGCACGGATAGTCACGCAAATGCGAGAATCCGGAATGCAACAAACCGTTCTTACATCAGATAAGGTAGTATCCGATGCTTTTTTAACTCTTGTCGGTGACTATACTGATGGAATTGTGGCTGCTTATCCATTTAACCCGGAAAACGAAAATCCGGAGTTGCATAAATTCTATGAAGATTATCGTGATCGGTTCGGGATGGATGCGAACTCTTTTGCGGTTCAGGCTTATGACGGGACGAATATTCTGATCGAATCCATTCGTAAAGTAGGATTGAATAGGGCATTGATTCGGGATGAAATTACTTCGATAAAGGAAACAGAAGGGATTACCGGAATCATCCGGATGGATGGTTCATGGAATAATGTGACGCCTGTTTTTATTGCTGAATACCACGATGGCAAATATCATTTCCGGCAATTTGAGTGGGTCTCTGGTATTGCCAGTGA
>SKZL01000037.1 GCA_007127395.1 Balneolaceae bacterium | reverse complement strand
TATGGCGGTTTTTCTATGTTGATCAGTCCATCACCTATGCATAAATCCTGTATGCGCCTCAGAGAGCATGGGATCATCGCTTTTGCACCCAATATTGTACCCTATGCCACTATCGATATTCGTGCAGCACAGTGGGTAGATGTGATCAAAAAAATCACTTCGCAGCATAAAATTGAGAAATTAAATGTGGTTGCACACAGTATGGCCGGCCTGGATATGCGATATGCCATTTCACATCTGGAAATCGTCGAAAAGGTTGCTTCACTGACTACAATTGCAGCTCCTCATCGCGGTACCAGCCTCGCTGAACTTATCTTAACGGCACCCAATACCATTAAAGAGAAACTTGGAGACCTGGCTAACTGGTTTGGTGAAAATATCTATCCGTCTCAAAAAAGTGACGCTGTAGCGGCGGTCAGACAACTCACCAGGGAGTATATCACAGAGGAATTTAATCCTTCAACTCCTGATTCTAATGAGATTCCATATTTCTCCTACAGTGCAGCTGTCGGTAAGGGTACAGAAGAGCCGCTGAATCCTATATATCTCGTTCAAAATCAGCTCATCTATCAACAGGAAGGGGTAAATGACTCTTTTGTAGGCTTAGAAAGTGCGAAGTGGGGCAAACATCTTAAAACCCTTAAGATCAGCCATCTGGAACAGATCGAAATTCAGGTCAATAAAGAGAGAAAAACTCTGGTTGATGCATTCTGGAATGATCTGATCACGCATCTGAAGAAAAGTGATCTCTAAAAGGATCGCCCTCTAATGAATCTCGGCGGATTACAGGTCTATCTCTTTCAAATCATTTAACAACGAATATGATGTCAGGTCATACTGTATCGGTGTCAGAGAAGCATAACCTTTCTCCAATGCAGAGATGTCATTATCATCACCGTTATCCAGCATCTGAAATTTACCTGTCATCCAGTAATAGTTCCGGTTGTGCGGATCAACCCGCCCTTCAAACTCCTCCACATATCGGCTGTTTGCCTGCCTGACCCATTTGATTCCCTTTAAATTGCCCGAAGGAGCATTCAGATTCAGGGTAACACCTTTTGGAAGCCCGTGATTCAGCACATAACCGATCACTTTTCGTGCAGCATCCTGAGCTCCGGTTAAATCCGCTTTTTCGTCGAAATCGGTACATGATATCGCGATGGACGGATAACCAAGAATGGTACCCTCAGTTGCGGCACTCACAGTCCCGGAGTAGAGTATATTGATACCGGCATTGCTGCCATGGTTAATACCACTGACAACCAGATCAGGTTTTCGGCTCAATAGTTGATTATGTGCCAGTTTGATTGAATCAGCCGGAGTCCCCGATACGGCTTGTCCGTTGAACCGGTTGTCGATTCGAAAAGCTCTTGAACGCAGTGGTGTTTGTATGGTGATCGCGTGTCCCACCGCACTCTGTTGACGATCCGGAGCGATAATTTCAACATCTCCAAATTCATCGGCAACTTCAGCAAGAGCTTTGATTCCCGGTGAGAAGATTCCATCATCGTTACATACTAAAATCAGTGGTTTTTTAAATTCAGACATTTAAAAGAATATTTTTCAATCAACTCTCCCCATGGATTAGCAATCGTTTCAATCAAACTCAATCCGGACAGGAAATAGTAGTTTTAAGGGGTTATAATCAAACTCTCTTAAGTGAATTCAATTTATTTATACTGCTCATTCTCATTAGGAAAATCTCCGCTCTTCACATCTTTCATAAACGATGTAACCGCGCCGGTCATTTCACTGTGCAGATCTGCATACCTGCGTAAAAATCTGGGAGAAAAATCTTTGTTCAATCCAAGCATATCGTGCAGAACCAATACCTGTCCGTCGCAGTGAGGACCGGCTCCTATTCCAATGGTCGGAACTGCGAGGCTTTCTGTAACCTTTTTTGCCAAACCGGTCGGAATTTTTTCGAGTACAATGGCAAAAACCCCTGCCTCCTCCAGTAATCTGGCATCTTCCAGCAGCTCCTCTGCCTCCTTCTCCTCCTTTGCCCGAACCTTGTAAGTTCCGAATTTATAGATACTCTGAGGTGTAAGGCCCAGGTGTCCCATTACCGGAATACCGGCATCCACAATTCTTTTGACTGTATCTGCTACATATCTGCCACCCTCAAGTTTTATGGCATGAGCACCGGCCTCCTTCATCATTCTACCGGCACTGATTAAGGCCTCTTTGATTGTCACCTGATAACTCATAAATGGCAGATCTGCGATCACGAGAGCTCTCTCCACACCACGTACAACACATGAAGTGTGATAAATCATATGCTCTAATGTCATCGGAACCGTAGTATCAAAACCTGCCATTACATTACTTGCAGAATCACCAACGAGAATTACATCGATTCCGGCTGAATCAACAATAGATGCCATTGTAAAGTCATAAGCAGTAAGCATACTGATCTTCTCACCGCTCTGTTTCATGTTGACCACCGTCTGAGTGGTCACTTTATCCAGTCTTGTTTTTCTCCCTTGTGTACTCATTCTGACTTATTTGATACTATTGCTGCTGATGCTTCCAGTTCACAAACAACCTGATCATCTACTTTTGCAACGCCGGTCATTGTAGCAAAGTTTCTGCGCATGTTATCAAGTTTCACCTCCATGATGAGCTGATCACCGGGTACTACCTGCTTTCTGAATTTGGCATTTTTTATCCCTGTAAATACAATCAGATGATCTTCAGGATTATCCACTTTGTTTTCCATCAACATAATGCAGCCACTCTGAGCCATGGCTTCAACCTGTAGAACACCCGGCATAATCGGCGCTCCCGGGAAATGGCCGTTAAAAAACTCCTCATTTGCAGTTACATTTTTAAGCGTAACAATTCTCTCTTCCTCCAGCTCAAGCACCCTGTCGACCAACAAAAATGGGTATCTGTGCGGTAAATATTTTTTTATCTTTTTAATATTAAAAATCATAACTCTCAGTCTGACGATTACCGGTTTCAATTATTCCTTATACTTTTTCGCTGAAAACAGGTTTCAGTAAAGTATTCAATTGGAGTTCGTTAATATACTAATTCTCTTTCACCCTGCCTATATAAACGAATGCAATGCCACCGGTTAGCTTAACCGCCCTTGTCTCATCAAAGGTTTCGGATTGATCCATCAACTCCAAAAACTTCTCACCTGCAGGAAACTTTGCGCTGGTTTCGGGCAGATAAGTATACGCCTCCCTGTTACCGCTAATCCAGCCTCCCACAGCCGGCATCACATGTTTGCTGTAGATTTGAAACGGCATTTTCATAACTCCTTTTGGCTGACCAAACTCAAGTACGACTACTTTCCCCCCCGGTTTAACAACGCGACCCATCTCTTGCAGGCAAACGAGCGGATCATCAACATTTCGGATACCAAAAGCGATGCTCGCGATATCAAAACTGTTATCCGGATATGGAAGGTTCATCGCATCGGCCACTTCAAACTCCACCACCATCTGGTTTTTCTCTGCTTTTCCGGGAGCGTGTTCAATCATCTCTTCACAAAAATCGGTGCCCAGAACATACCCCTCATGGCCAACTGTTCGTTTAAATTCAAGAGCCAGGTCACCTGTACCGGTAGCACAGTCGAGTACACGGTCGCCCGGTTTTGCACCACTCTCCAAAACACTCTTTTTTCTCCAGGCGCTATGTACACCAAATGAGAGTATACTGTTGATTCTGTCATAATCATCAGCAATTTCTGCAAACATATTTCTTACTTTTTCACTCATATATCCTAACCATTTGAAAACTATTCATTTCTTGTGTTCAATCTGTTTCATCTCTCTCCGGATCAATCAACACAGCTCCTATGAAGTGTTTTCCGGCTAAAGTCGAGGCAGATCATTACCTCTTCTTATTCCTCTCCAGAATGGCTTTTTGCACTTGTTGATCCATCTTTTCGATCTCTGTCGGCGGCACATTCTCATAGAGTGAATATCTGACTAAAACCATTTTCAGCACTCTGTCATTCAGTGGCAGTTTATCTGATTTGCCTCTGGTTTGCAACCGATCCCAAAATCTTCTGAGAAGCCCAATCTTAAATAGAAAAAAATAGATAATACCAACAATAAGCGCACTATACATCCCCCAAATACCCATAAAACTGAGTGCAACCGCGGCTACGAGCAGTTGTATAAAATCTCTGTTGAACAACTTTAATAGCGGAGTGAAAACAATATTCACAAATGCACTTTTCTGATGATACCAAACATAATGAAACAATAATGCAGCCAGAGCTGCAATCCAGAAGTTCGTCAGATATGCCAGTCCAAAATAGAGAAACATGGCAAGGGAATCCGCGCTGTCGATCCACACCACAGCTCTGCCAATCAAACTTTCGAATGTCATTTTTTTCATTAATCCGGGAACATAATCACGAACACTTTCGCGTGTTGCATGAAACCAGTGCCCACTCGAAGTAACTGTGGAAAAAGGTGTCTCCAATATTTGTATATCGTGAGATCTATCTCTATTCATAGCCCCTAAAGATAGGTTCTATCCTGTTAAAATAACAGTTATTACATTTGATTTACGACAACTCCATTGATGCCCAATAAAGAAAAGCCGGGGTTAGACCCGTGCAACAGTCACTATTTTCACCTTCTCATTCGTTAGCTCACTGAGCAGATGTGCCAGTTCAAATGTTGTTGCCCCGGTTGTGAATACATCGTCTATGATGATAATCAATTGATCCTGAAGCTGCTCTTTGCCCTGCACCGCAAAAGCTCCCCGAATATTTTCTGATCTTTTCCTGCTGGTGAGCCCGGTTTGTGTAGCGGTATTTTTTATCCTTGCAATGGCCCCATCGTTGACAAGGTCCCAATTTGTCAGTTCACAGAATCCTTCAGCCAAAACTCTTGCCTGGTTATACCCACGCTTTCTCATTCTTGATTTATGAAGTGGAACCGGTACAATCAAAGGGTTTATTTGTAATATATTTTCCGGATCATTTGCTCTCAAATAGGATGCCGCCAACAATCTGCCCAACTCCCTGCCTACACCTTTCAGATGGTTATATTTCAAATTGTGCAGCAACTGCTGTAGATATCCACCCTTATCAAAAAACCACATCGAAAAAAGTGAAGATATTGTTTCGGGTAAAATCTCCGCAATATCTTCACCTGCATATTCAAAACGGCTTCTTCTGCACCAGTTACAGATCGTCTGGTGGATCTCCTCTGTTTTGATTCCGCAGCATGCACAAGTGACAGGAAAAACCAGTTCACTCAGAGAACTGCCAATATATTTCATAATGTTCATAACTGTATGAACCAAAAATCCTGAAAAACTTACATTTTTATCCCCATTTAGTAACTATATTTTGGAATAGAGATGAAATCGTGTATTCTTCATCACTGAGCAGAATCAAGTACTGTTCTGAGAATATTTTACTGCTGAAAAATAAATCGATCAATAGATAAACAGACCATCACATGCCATCCATAGGTAAAGATCTTGCAAAAATCAGGAATGCCCGGGGACTTTCTCTTCAAGAGATTCAGGCAGCCACTAAAATACCGCTGACAACACTTCAGAGCATCGAAAACGGCACTATTTTTGAACAATCTATACAAGGCAATACTTACACCCGAAGTTTCATCAGAAGTTATGGTAGAGCATTGAAGATTGAAGATGACATTCTGATTAACGGACTGGATCAACAAGAAACCGGCAATTATAACCATCTGTTGTGGAATCATTATGAATCCGCATTCAACAAACCCGCATCCGGAAATTTCACTCTGGATGACGAAGATGTTGAATCCTTTGAGACAGAACAAATTCAAACAGTCGGCAAAAGTAAACCGGTTGATAAAACACCAGAACCTGAAGTGGAGGAAACTCTATCTGTTGAACCGGATAACACCAAAAATGAACCTCAGCAAACAGCATCGAAACCCGGCAATACAGATACAGCAGATAATGATAAAGTAGATGCAGATAAAAAAAGCAGTTCAAAACAGCCGGCTGAGGCCGATGTAAACTGGGCGAACATGGGCCACAAATTCATTGAATCCAGAAAGAAGACTCCAATCGGAATCATCAGTTTGGTGGTTATAATAATTCTTTTACTGGCCGGTGCCACCTTTCTTTACCAAAGTGGCTTTTTCTCATCATCAGATGAGCCTGTTTCCACAACAGCCCAGTCCCTGCAAAATGGTAGTGTACTCGATCTGAGTGAACCTGATTCTCCCGAACCGGTTGAGCCGGTCATCGCAGATCTAGATGAAATTCTTTACCTGACTGTTTATGCTGCATATGAGCGACTGGATCCTGTGAGGGTCTGGAGTGATGAGAAACCTCGCATGGATCCTTATTGGATTGAACAAGGTACAGCCATGAATTTCGATTTTCAGGACACCATTCGAATTCGTGGCCAATATTCGAATTTACTGCTCTTCATGAATGGCCATTTAATTGAAACCCCGATGGAGACACACTTCAATCAGGGTGAAAATTATATTGAATTGACCAGAGAATTTTTTACTACTGATCCTGTTTTCCGGAATAGTGTATCTTTTCAGACGCCGGAAGGTGTTGCAGAACCCGATAGTGTTATCTTTAGACCATCATTCTAATCCAGCTTTTCTCCTATGAGTGATATGAATCGATCTTCTGCTGAGAAAAAGGCAGCAGAGCTTCGTGATCTGCTGAATCGAGCCAACAGAGCTTATTACATCGATAACGAACCGTTTATTAGCGATCGTCAATTTGATGAAGCGCTGAAAGAACTTCAAGAACTGGAGAATAGATACGGTTTGGAAACTGATGGATCACCTACACAGCGAGTGGGGGGTGAACCAACCGGCTCATTCCCAAATGTAGTGCATCCAATACCGATGCTCAGTCTCGATAATACCTACAATGAAGAGGAGCTTAACGATTTTGACCGCAGGATCAGAGATATTCTGGGGCATTCTGATTTTTCATACGCCGTTGAACTGAAATTTGATGGCGCTTCTATCAGGTTAAGATATGAAGATGGAGAATTAACACTTGGAGCTACACGCGGTGATGGAGAAACCGGAGATGATATTACCGCCAATATTAAAACCATACGCAACATTCCGCTGGCCATTGAAAGTAAGGAGATACTCGAAATCCGTGGTGAAGCATATATGGAAAAGGATGCATTTATCCGGCTGAATGAAAATCGGGAACAACAGGACCTCCCCGCCTTTGCCAACCCAAGGAACTCCACTGCCGGTTCTTTGAAAATGCAGGATCCAAGGGAAGTATCCAGAAGGCCGATTAAGTTTTTCGCTTTTGACCTGATTCCTGAAAACTTTGACAGTGAACTTACTCATGAAGAGAAACTGAATCGCCTGAAAGAACAGGGATTACCTGTTTGTGATGAATTCGAAGTATGTGAAAATATTGATCGGGTTGTGGAAATCATCAATAAGTGGGACAAAATACGGCACACACTTCCATATGAAACCGATGGTGTTGTCATTAAGGTTAATGAATCCCGTTTTCATGAAGAGTTGGGGTATACCTCCAAATTTCCACGATGGGCAATTGCCTATAAATTTCAGGCTGAACAGGCTGCAACAATCCTTGATTCGATCACTCTTCAGGTGGGACGGCTGGGCAAAATAACACCGGTTGCCGAACTTAAACCGGTACTATTAGCAGGGACAACTGTAAAACGTGCTTCGCTTCATAATGAAGATGAAATCACACGAAAGGATATTCGTGTCGGTGATGCCGTAATCGTGGAAAAAGCAGGGGAAATTATTCCACAGGTAATCAGTGTGGTCGACCCTGATCGCAGCGACAGATCTGAACCATTTAAAATGCCATCTAATTGTCCGGCCTGTAATCAAACACTCATCAAATTCCAGGATGAAATTGATTGGCGGTGTGTCAATACGGAGTGTCCTCCTCAGGTAAGAGAACGAATCTCTCACTTTGCTTCCAGGGATGCAATGGATATTGACGGACTTGGAGAGGCAATTGTAGATCAGTTGATTCAGGAGAACCTGATCTCCACGTATGCCGATCTCTACACTCTCTCAGCAGAAGAGCTGCTCCCCTTGGAAAGAATGGGTGAGAAAAGTGTGCAAAACTTGCTCGAATCTATAGAACAGAGCAAAAATCAGCCTCTTCACCGCTTTATATACGCTCTTGGTATTCGTTTTGTTGGGAAAACCGTTGCCAGAGATCTTGCTGAACATTTTCAGTCCATCGACCAGCTGGCATCAGCTGATGCAGAGACAATGGTTCAAATCGATTCCATCGGGCCAAAAATTGCTGAATCTGTTCAAGCTTTTTTTGAGAGCAAGAAAAACAGAGTGCTCATCGAGAAGATGGCAGAAACCGGTTTATCACCCGAAAAAGAGGAAACCGAACAGCTCTCTCAAAAACTGAGTGGTAAAAAGATTGTGCTGACCGGCACTCTTCCGGATTACAGCAGAAATGACGCGAAAGCACTGATTGAAGCACACGGTGGTGCAGTTACCTCTTCCGTAAGCAAAAATACCGATTATATTCTGGCAGGTGACTCACCTGGAAGTAAACTGGATAAAGCACAAAAATTGGGAATACCAATTCTAAGTCAAGAAGAATTCGATACATTGATTGGTATAAAATAATTGAATCTCATTTTTCTCTCTGGTTTTCGTACAGTTTTCATAAAACTTTTATGTATAAAAGCTGTTCTTTTAGTCTGTTCTTACATATATGGATGTTCGCTTAGT
>SKZL01000291.1 GCA_007127395.1 Balneolaceae bacterium | reverse complement strand
GACAGTTTAAATTCGTTTGAATGATTGATCTCACCCTCCACTCTGCCCGCCATTTTGGCGATCGTGAGATCTTCGAAAAGTGATCGAAGGGGGAGATGGAGGTTGAACTTTTGATTGATCTTGCTCATCAATTGAGTGCCCAGCAGAGAATCTCCGTTCAGTTCGAAAAAGTTGTCATGGATGCCGATAGGTTGAACTCCAAGTAGTTTTGACCAGATAAATTCAAGCTCTTTTTCAGTTTCCGTAGATACCGGTTCATAAGCCGTTGCCAAATTGGGGCGGTTTCCACTGCCTGACTCATTATCAAGCTCCGTCTCTTTTTCTAACACAGTTCCGGAAGCTGATTTTTGGTCCCACTTATTCAACCTTTGATGTAATGAACCCGATGATACAGATATTTGTGATGCAATCTGAGGCATCGTTGTGACTCTTCTGAAGATCTGTTCAGCCTCGCTTAGAGTCATACTAAAGAATGAAATACTGGATGAGGGCCCCGACTCTTCACTGTTAGAGCTGTTTTCATTTGGCCATCCATCCCAGTTGGCAGAGATGTAGGGTAAACGAGCAAACGTTGATGCTGCAAACTGATCCATATATGCATTTGCCGAGGCGTAAGCAGTGAGGCCGAGGCCGCCGATTACAGAGGCATTGGAGGATAACAAAAGACAAAAATCGAGTGGTTCATCTGCCAGTAACTCATTCAGTATATTCAGCCCCTCCGCTTTTGGCCTATTTTGCTTTTCAATATCCAGAGCTGTTGTCTCGGTTGAGAGAGTGAAGATGGAGTCACCCGAAACCACTCCGGCGGCATGAATGACACCATCAATGACGCCAAACCTTTCTTTGGTTCGTTGGATAACCCCTTCCATTGCATTTCGATCTGCAACATCGGCCTGTTCGGTAACAACGGTTCCATTTCCTTTGTGAGCTATAATTCTGTTTAACCGAGAAGTTCTATTTCTGGCATCCTCGATATTCCGGTTAATGAATTCTTTGTAATCAGGATCATGGAGGGGGTTCAGGTTTACCGGCTGTTGCCCCAGAATGAGCGCACTGTCACAATCCGAAAAAGAGTCTTCTGTTTCAGGTGTAATGAGAACCGGTTCAAAATGTGAAATTTCAAAGATCTCTCTCCATTTCTCAGCCGATATTAAGGGTGAATCGGTACGGTGTTGAGTGTCCGTAAATGCCCACCACTCCGGTGTCAGGCCCCAGATAATGGAATCCCACCGCTCCGATTGAACCGTTTCAATAATACCGCACAGGCCACCCGGCCTGAGAACGGATCTCAGGTTTGATAATGTCTTCTGAAGATCCGGAGTTGCATGTACAACATTCAATCCAATGACCAAATCATACGTATACAGTGGGATATCCTGATCAACAGGTGATTTGGAAATATCGAATGTTTGGAACTTCATGAAATTGTGTGCGGCCCCATTGTATCTTTTTTGTGCATTTCTGACGAAGGTGTGGCTGATATCAGTGAACAGATATTCAATATTCGCTTTTTCAAGGCCTTTGATCAGTGTATCAGTCAGGAGTCCGTTACCGGCTCCAATTTCCAGAATTCTGATTTTTCGATCCGGGTGTTCTGAGATCAAACTCTGAATCCGGCTCTTTATCAATCCGGAATGGATGTTGAAATAGAGGCGGTTCGCTTCACTATGATCATCCTCTGACTGCTCTTCATTATTGCTGAAGAGTACTTCAACACCATTTTTTAATCCTTGTATAACTTCAAGGCAGTTTGCAGCAGATTTTTCGACGATTTCAATTTGCGACTTGAATTCAGGAAACTCTTTCAAGATCTGTTGTTTCAATTCAACTGAAGTCAATGGATCAGCGGTTTCATTTAAAAACCAATCGCTGTTATTCTGAATCAGATAGCCGTCCTCAATCAGAATCTGTGTAATGAAATCCACGTATCGCTCGTAAGCAGGTTCCGGTTTGAGTGCCCTCTTAAATGAGTCTTTGGATTGAAAAGATTGATCGAGTGATATGGATCTACAGACGGCTTCAAAGAGATATCTCCCGCAAAGGGTATTGGATAAATGGCTGAAGGTGTGATGATCCATTGTTGCCGATTTCGGTACAACTTCAACTTTCGACTGAAACTCTGATCGCAGCTCCTCATTCAGGCTTGCCAGGTTCAGATTTAATGGTTTGACAAATTGCGCTGCCGAAAAGCGATCGGTCACAGTTCCTGCTTCCCATTTTTGGATATCTTCATCGTCCGGCAGTGGGGTGCGCCCGGTTAGCACAATATTCGCATCCCACTCTCTTCGCAGCAGATCGGCAAGCAGTAAACCTACATTCCCCAATCCCCCTGTAATCAGATAGGTGCCTCCTTTTTTGAGTGCATTTTCAGCTAATGGCAGATCCGATTTTTGTAACTGTTTATATGAGGGTGTCCATCTGTGTGACCCGCGAATCGAACTTAATATGGGTGCTTTTTCAGCGAGGAGTTCCCGGTTGAAGGCCTTTTCTGTTATGCTATCCGGTGATTCTATATCTATGATCCTGAATGATCGTTGAGCCTGTTCCTGGTCCAAAACCCTAAGCAGACCTGCAATTCCGGCCTGAGCGAGATTCAGCTCTTCAGAGCCAGTAACTATTTGTGAACGCTCTGTTATGACAATACATTCAAAGGGCATCTCATCAGAGACGGATAGTGCCTGTGCTGTAAAGAGTAGCGACTTCAGTGCGATATATGGATCATCACTCTCTTTTGGAGGTATGAAAACGATCTTTTCGCAGTTGGCCGGTAAACCGGTAAGAAGTTGATCATAATCAGATGGATTATCCGGATCAATTTTGGGTGTATCTGACATTTGGTCGTTTGTGAGCAGAAACCTGTTTGTCGTTATCCCGGAATTCTTTAAAAGCTTTTCAACTTTTTGAGAAGTATCATTGTCAGGCCCAATGATTGCAAAAGTGGTATCCGGAACTGTCTGAAATGCCGGGGGAAGTTGTTCCCGTTTCCATTCCGGGTAGTAAAACCAGTTGTCGGTATCTGCCTCCTTCTGTTTTAAATTGGCCTCTCTGTTTGATACATGCACGGTTCCGGAAAATTGAGTCGCATCAGGAGGGTCAATCCAAAAACGTGAATGAACAAAGGGTGTGGCCGGCAGATCCACTTTACGTGGATTTTGAGTATTTGGATCATACCAGGAAATATTGCTGCCCAATGACCACATTTTGCCTAATGATTCATAAAGTGTAACAACCTCCTCATCCGCTTTTTTACCAAGGGAAGGCAGTGAACGGATGCCACTGTTTGATTGAAGAATGAGTTTGTTTAATGTATCACCGGGTCCGGTTTCAATCACCATTTCACAATCGAGAGAAGTCAGCGTTTGCAGCCCGTTTGCAAACAGTACCGGTCTCCGCATATGGTTTACCCAATAATCTGCCTGCATGATCTCATCATCAGATGCTATCTGACCGGTGAGGTTTGAAATAATTGGAATTTCCGGTTTCCGGAAGGTGACTGTTGAAGCTATTTCACGATATTCATCAGCGATCAAATCGATAATTTCTGAATGTGAAGCGTATGATATCCTGAGTTTTCGATTAAAAATATCTTTTTCATCGCAGTAACCACAGAGGCGGTCAACAGATTCATCTGAACCTGAAAGAACACATTGAGACGAACTATTGACAGTGGCCAGTGATAATCCATATTCATCGGCAAGTTTGCGGGCCTCCGGTTCACCTACGGCAATCGCCATCATCGATCCTTTTGGCAGCTTTTGAGTGAGCAGTCCGCGCTTTATGACCAGCATCAATCCGTCTTCCAGAGAAAACAGACCTGAAAAACAAGCGGCTACATACTCGCCAAAGCTATGTCCTATGACATATGAAGGTGTGACACCGTGGTTTTTCCACCAGTTTGCAATCGAATATGAAACAGCAAACTGAACGGCAGGAGAGACATCAAGCTGTTGTAATACTTCTTCAGGTGTCTGATCATTCAACAAAATATCCAGGATGTCGTGGCCGGTTAACCGTTGTATGATCTTGCTGCATTGATCAATATCAGACTTAAATCCCGAATCTATCTTGTATAAATTCTGAATCATGCCTTTATAGTGGGTTCCCTGTCCGGGAAAAGCAAAAGCTGTAACAGGGGCTGAACCGGATAAATCAGGCTTTAAACTGTTTCGGAGTTTTTGAATGGTTTCATGATGATCCAGAGCGGCAAAACTGAACCTGTGATCATATTCCTCCCGGTATTTCGTGAGTGTATGAGCCGCATCAGAGAGTGAAATTTCCGGATTATTTTCGAGCCGAATGGCAAGTGCCTGGCGAAGTTGCCGGACAGCATCTTCTGACCTTGCGGAAATACGAAACAGAACGGGGTGTTCAGACTGGCTGACCGGTTCGGCCTGAGGAGGTTCTTCAAGGATGATATGGGCATTGGTCCCTCCAAGGCCGAACGAACTGACAGCAGCCCTACGTTTTATCTTCCCATCTGTCTCCCAATTCATCTGTTTAGTGGGAATCTGAAATCGGCTCTTTTCGAAATTAAACTGTGGGTTGTGTTTCGAGAAGTTCGCAAGCGGTGGTATGATTCTCTTTTTGAGGGATAAAACTGCTTTGATCACGCCTGCCACTCCCGCAGCAGCATCCAGATGGCCAATATTGGCTTTCACGGAACCCAGATAAAGCGGGTTATCAGAATGATCCGTATGATTTCCGTACGCTTCATGAAGGGCTTGCAATTCAATTGGATCGCCCAGTGAGGTTCCGGTTCCATGCGCTTCAATCAAACCGACCGTTTCGGGGGTGATATTGGCATCTTTCAAAGCTTGTTCAATCACCTCTTTTTGGCCGGATACCGATGGCGCAGTAAATCCGATTTTTTCACTTCCATCATTGTTTACAGCACCTCCCAAAATAACGGCATGTATAGAATCACCGTCATCAATAGCTTGAGAAAGTTTTTTCAGCATCAGAATACCACATCCGTTTCCTCCGATGGTTCCACGTCCATTTTCATCAAAAGGCCTGCAAACCCCATCGGGAGCCGCAATACCGCCTTCCTGATAGAGATAACCCAGCCCTTCCGGAGTCGTGACAGAGATGCCCCCGGCAAGCATCAGCTCTGCGTTTCCTGCGCGGATCTCCTCGCAAGCTTTCCAGATGGCAACCAATGAAGTAGAACAGGCCGTATTGATCGAAATGGCAGGCCCTTTCAGATTGCATTTATAGGCTACCCTGGTAGCGAGAAAGTCTTTATCGTTGCCCGTTCTAACTCTCACATCCTCAGCCGCACTTTCAATACCCAGTGCCGGAATGATATTGTTGAGCAGATAGCTGGATAGAGATGAACCGGCAGAAACACCGATTCGAAAATTATCTGCCTGATTCAGATAACCGGTAGTTTCGAGCAATTGCCAGGCACATTCCAGAAAAAATCTCTGTTGTGGGTCCATCAATTCGGCTTCTCGCGGAGTGTATCCGAAAAATGAGGCATCAAAACCATCAATGTTGCCCAGATCGGGCGATCGTTTAACATAGAGATCATTTTTCAGCAGATCCGGGGATACCCCTTTTTCAAGTAACTCCTCATCTGACAACTCCCTGATCAATTCATGCCCCTCAGATATCTTCATCCAGAAGGTGTCAATATTGTCGGCCGACGGAAACCGCCCGCCAAGCCCGATAATTGCTATCGAATCGCCCCTGTCCATATGATTCTGTTTTTCAGCTTCTTTCATTTCTGCACTTCTTGTTCAGTTTGACTTAGTTGTTCTTCTAATCCGGGTTCCTGCTTTTTTATCTGATCGCACAGCGACCGAATTGTGGTATATCTGAAGAGATCCACCACCGGTAGTGGATTCTTCATCTGTTTGCGTAATTCACCATTCAGTTTCATCAGGGTGAGGGAGTTTCCGCCCAGATCAAAGAAATTTGTATCATGATCGGGATCGGTAATGCCCAGTAGTTTTTCCCAAATTTGTTTGATCCAGGAGAGAATGATCTCATTATCGGGTGCAGTTTCCCGGTTCAACCCGGTTTTGTTTAACCGATCATCCGCCAAATACTCCATGGATAAAAGTTTGGTGCGATCGATTTTTCCATTGGAAGTAAGCGGGAACTCATCAATCATCACAAAATGTGCAGGAACCATGTAATCCGGAAGGCTCTCCAGAAGAAACTCCCTCAATTCTGCAAGCTGCAGAGTAAGTTTATCCGACTTGTGAACTACACAATAAGCAATCAGTTTCTTTGAAATCTCGTCACTCCCTGAAAGAAGAACCACAGATTTCTGAATCAAATTGTACCTGTTCAATACGGATTCAATTTCACCGGTTTCAATTCGGAAACCATGCAACTGTATCTGGTGATCATTTCGACCATTGTATTCGAATGTCTGATCAAACTTCAATGTACCAATATCACCCGATCTATACATAATCTGTCCCGGTTCAAACGGATCAGCCAAAAACTTCTCGGCATTTAACTCTTCGCGGTTATGATAACCCAGGCTCACACCCATGCCTCCCACATAGAGTTCTCCCGGCACACCCATCGGACAAAAATGCAGGTGTTCGTCCAGCACATAGAGATTGGTCAGTGGCAACGGATTCCCGATCGGACTTGATCCATCGGCTTCCCGAATTTCACTCTCTGTCAACGGATGATAAGTGACATGCACGGTCGTTTCTGTGATCCCATACATGTTAATGAGCTTCGTACGGCTCAGGTCATACCTGTTGATCCACCTCTCCAGATAGGCGGGTTCCAGTCGATCTCCGCCAAAGATGACCATGCGCAATTCAGATAAATTTGGCTCCGGATATTGTAAATCAGCCTCAATCAGGTTGTAGAAAGCAGCCGGTGTCTGATTTAAGATGGTTACTTCATGTTTTTGCAGCAATTGATGCAACAATTCCGGATTACGCACTTCATCTTTTGATGCAATAATCAGTTTGCCGCCGTACAGCAGTGCTCCATACATCTCCCAAACAGAAAAATCAAAGCAGAAAGAGTGTGTGGTGATCCAAGTATCCTTTTCACTGAAATCAAAGCGCTGATGATCATTAAAAAGCAGTTGAACTACATTTTCATGTTTAACAATACACCCCTTTGGTTTACCTGTTGAGCCCGACGTGTAGATGACATAGGCAGGGTCTGATGGAGTTGAGTTTTTTGGAATCTCGATACCGGTACTTCCGGGTTGATCCGATCGGATCAACTGAATCTGTTCACCGGTCAAATGGAGGTTTGCATTGCAATCTTTCCGGATAAAATGTCTCCGCTCTTCCGGGTGTTCCGGATCCACTGGGACATAAACGCCACCTGCTTTTAGAATACCAAGAATTGCAGCGATACTTGCCACAGAACGTTCAGCTTCAAGTGTGATAAAGTCACCTTTCCGGCACCCATTGGTTAGCAAATAGTTTGCAATCTGGTCAGAAAAGTTGTTCAACTCCTGATAGGTGATCCGTTCAGTGTCTGATTCAATTGCAATCTGTTCAGGCCTGTTCAATGCTTGTTGACTGAAAAGCTGATCGATGGTTTTTTCCTGTGGCCATCCCGGTTTTTCAGGAATTGAGGCGGAGCGAATTTGAGAGATTTGTTGATCAGAAAGAATGGGCAATGCGGATAGAAATCCGCCGGGATTTTTTTCGGCCGAATGAATCAATGCTTTGAAATGATCGATCATCGCATCAATCCTTTCTTCCCGATAAAGATCACTGTTGTATTCTATCTCGAGGCTGAGTGCATCGATATCTTTTTCGAAGGTAAAGGTCAGATCGTATTTAGCGACACCATCAACCCTGTTAAAAGGTTCAATTTGAAAATCCGGAATGTGAAGCTTCTTTTTGTCTGGATTTTGAAATACAATTGCCACATCAAAAAGCGGTGTTCTGTCGGGCCTTCTTTCCAGGTCCAGCTCATCAATTAATTTATCGTAGGGATAAGATTCATTTGAAAAAGCATCAATGGTGGTATTTTTGATCTCATTCAAAAAGGCATTGAATGATTTTTCGGGCTGTGGTTTGACTCGCAACGGAAGCATATTTACAAAACATCCAATCCGATCTTCCAACTCTTCTGAAACACGGCCCGCAGAAGGGGTTCCTACGACAAAGTCCCGGCACCCTGAATAGCGATAGAGAAGCGTTGATATCAATGTATTCAACACCACATAATCACTGCAATCGGATTGATTCGTAAGGCCATTAAATTTTTGGATCAGCTCCTGGTCAAATCTACAGACTACACGTCTGCCATTGTAAGTTTTTACAGGCGGACGCGGATAGTCAGATGGCAGATCCAACAGTAGCGGTTTCTCTTTAAACTGTTGATGCCAGTAACTTCGTAGATCTGATCCATAATCTGATGACAAAAATTTGGATTGCCACTCAGTAAAATCGGAGTATTGTAATTGAATACTGCTCGTTCCATTTTGACCCTCAGCCTGCTGCCCGTTTTTCCGAACCGGCCCTAATGCTGTCATGAACTCTTTTTCAATCAACTCCATGCTCCAGCCATCAGATATAATGTGGTGGATGTTGAAAAAGAGAATATGTGTCCGGCTGTCAATTTTTAATAACAGTGCCCGGAACAGCGGACCTGTTTCTAAATCAAAGGGTTTAAGTGACTCAGCATCGGTTACAGAAGCAGCTTCAGTGAACGGATCAGGGTGGGTCGTGAGATCTCTGAACTCATAAAAACCGGAAAGGTCATCCTGAATTATCTGAACCGGTTCATCATCTGCTTCACGGAAAGTTG
>SKZL01000371.1 GCA_007127395.1 Balneolaceae bacterium | reverse complement strand
GAACATTAACAGACAGATCTATGGCATTAAAAAATGAAACCAAATCCTCATACAGCACCAAAGCTTTTTATGAGGAGTATGTCAGCGGGATGAGTGGTAAACAACTTGGTAAAGAGTTTCAGTCTGATTCAGACCGGATCAAAAAACTCTACTACGATGCTGTTGAAGAGGTTCATCCTCGCACTCCGCACAGCCAGATTCCGGTTTTCCAAAAATTCCTTAGCCTGCTTTCGGCTCTGACTAAAAGATTGAATCCGGTGAGAAGGCTTATTTTTGGCATCTCAATGGTCAGTTTTGCGTTCTACTATTTTTTTCTGCTTATTGGTCTGTCTGGGCATATCCTGCATCCTCTGCTTTTACCGCTCTCTTTTGCCGGTATGCTATTGATACTGTTGGTTGAACTGCTTGAAAAGTCAGAGGTTCAGCAGGAGCTCGATTTTGCACGTGAAATACAACTGAGCCTTCTTCCGCCCTCAAATTTCAGAATCAAGAATCTGGAAGTTTACTCATTCGCAGCAACAGCTCATGAAGTTGGCGGTGACTATGTAGACATTATTGAAACCCCAAAAGGGACATACATTATTATCGCTGATGTTTCTGGAAAGGGATTGAGTGCAGCCTTATATATGGTTCGCATTCAGGCTTTGGTGCATCTGTTGATTAAAAAATTGAACCCCTCCCCTAAGGATCTGCTCATGGAGTTGAATGATTATCTCAAATCCGGACGTCGTGACAAGACGTTTGTAACCGCATGTGCTGCATTTTTTCCTCATGATAAAGACCAATTTATTTTTGCCAGAGCCGGGCATAATATCCCCTTTGTTTACAATAAAGAGCACGATACAACTTTTAAGCTCAATACGGATGGATTTGCGCTTGGCATGACCACCACCGCAAATTTGGAAAAAACAATGGAAGAGAAAAAATATGTGTTTCAGCCTGGCGATAGCCTGTTGTTATATACCGATGGACTGATTGAAGCCAGAAACAGAGCCGGTGAGGAGTATGGCGAAGAACGTCTTGACGGTTTATTCTCCATTTACGGTTCATTGCATGCCAAAACAATTACTCAGAAAGTACGCTCTTCTATTGAACAGTTTTTGGGTGATGAACGGCCAATCGATGATATCACCTTTACAACAATTCACAAGAACGAGCCCATGATAACAAAACAAGATCAGGATCAGGAGAACGCTTGAATATTAGCATCTCGCAATCCATCAGCACACTTTGATCTTGGCTAAAGATTGAGATGCTGTCTACATGTTATAGCAGTGATTGAGCCTTTTTAGCGATACTATCTGCGGTGATTCCAAAATGTTCATAAACCTTCTGATATGGTGCAGACAAACCAAATGTATCAATGCCAATTGTCAAACCATTATCACCTACCCATCGATGCCATCCGAATGTGGTAGCGGCCTCAACTGAGATCCGCCTCTTTACATCAGGCGGTAAGATCTGATTTCGATAAGATTCCGGTTGTTCCTCAAAAAGCTCTATACACGGCATACTGACAACCCTTGTCGATACACCCTCTTTTTCAAGAAGTTCGGCTGTTTCAAGAGCAATATGCACCTCTGAACCAGTCGCCATCAGTAAAATCCCAATTTCATTGTCACTCTCTTTTTTGATGATATACGCACCTTTTTCTACTCCGCTTACATCACCATATCTGGAGCGGTCTAACGTGGGCAGAGATTGTCTGGTTAATGCCAGAAGTGAAGGCCCATCATCCCTGGTGATGGCACATTTCCAGCTTAAAGCTGTTTCATTTGCATCTGCAGGCCTGAACAGGTATACATTTGGTGTTGCCCTCAGAGCGGCCAAATGCTCGATCGGCTGATGAGTTGGCCCATCCTCTCCTAACCCGATACTATCGTGAGTAAAGACAAAAATTGATGGAATTTTTGAGAGGGCGGCAATTCTTATAGAGGGTTTGTTATAGTCCGAAAAGACCAGGAAAGTCCCACCATAGGGAATGACTCCGCCGTGGAGTGCCAACCCATTGAGAGCAGCAGCCATAGCATGTTCACGAACTCCATAGTGAATATATCTGCCCTTTCGGTCTGACGCATCAAAAATACCTGAATTTTCAAAGTCTGTATTGTTGCTTCCGGTTAAATCTGCAGAACCCCCTATCAGATTGTGCAAGTGTTTGGAAATTGCATTCAATACAGCACCTGAGGCCTTTCTTGTGGCCATCCCTTTAGGATCTGGATCAAATAGAGGCAGTGATTTTTCAAAACCATCAGGCAGTGTTCTTGTCGTAAACTGCTTGAACAAAACTGCATCATTTGGATAAAGTGTTACATAATCGTTCAAAACCTCATTCCACTCAGCTTCTGTGGAACTTCCTGCCACAACAGAGCGGCTCATCTCCTCTTTTACATCCGCCGGAATTTGAAATTTCTTATCCGGATCCATTCCAAGACTCTCTTTTGTCAGACGAATTTCTTCATCACCTAAAGGAGCCCCATGTACCTCTGCAGTGCCTTCTTTATTTGGGCTTCCAAATCCAATACGTGTTTTACACTCAATTAGAGATGGTTTATCACTGTTTTTGGCATTTTTTATAGCTTGTTCAATCTCTTCATGATTGTGCCCGTCAACCACCTGAGTATCCCAGCCATATGCTTCAAATCGGCTCAGCGTGTCATCAGTAAACGCCAGGTCAGTTGAGCCGTCTATTGAAATTTTATTCGAATCATACAGATAGATCAGTTTATTCAGCTTCAGATGTCCAGCAAGTGAAGCTGATTCATGGGAGATTCCCTCCATCAGGTCTCCATCACTAACAATTGCGTATGTGTAATGATCGACAAGTTTATGAGATTTTTTGTTAAATGTCGCAGCCATAAATTGTTCTGCAATGGCCATACCGATACCGGTCCCGAATCCCTGTCCAAGAGGGCCTGTAGTTGTCTCTACTCCGGCTGTAAACCCAAATTCCGGGTGTCCGGGTGTTTGACTATTGTACTGTCGAAAGTTTTTAAGTTCATCCAGAGAGAGATCATAGCCGCTCAAATGCAACAGTGAGTAAATCAGCATTGAACCATGGCCTGCTGACAAAATAAATCTGTCACGGTCGAACCATCCCGGATTCCCGGGATTATGTTTTAGAAATTTTGTCCATAAAACTACTGCCACATCGGCCATTCCCATAGGCATTCCGGGGTGACCTGAATTGGCTGCCTGAACAGCGTCCATTGAGAGTGATCGTATTGTATTGGCGCATTTTAGGGTAATCTGACTATCTTGATTCATTGATCAGTTTTTGTTTTTTATGCGTTAGTTAGATTGAAGAATTTCCTGTTTATTCCGGCAATTGAAAAGATAGGTAAGTTCGTTGCAAGGCAAAAGAAAAAGCAAAAAAAAACCACCTGATTATGGTCAGGTGGTTTAAGAATCGATAACAAATCAAAATCTACTATCTGGGTGCGTGGCCTTCACATTTGAGTTCAAACTGCAATTCATGATTTGCAGGCTCTGTAAAATCACCATATCTGGCATTCTCAAATGCTGAACAAGCAGCTTCAACATTACCCTGTCCTTTTAGTGCTGTGCCAAGTTCAAAATAGATCTTTGCCCGGTCTGCAACACCGCCAGAGTGATATTCAAGTGCTCTTCTTGCATGTGTTTCAGCTAAATTCCAGTTACCTCTTTCATTATAAATTTCGGCCAATCTGTATTGTGCTTCATCTGATGCAGGGTCATAATTTTCTACTCTGTTCAACAGGTTGATCGCATCATTAAATCTTCGTTCTTCGCCCAGATTTACACCTCTGAAAATCAACTCTTCTGCGGCGCCGGTTGTTGCATTATCAAGAGTTCTGTTATCATTGAACTGTGTTGCAACAGCGATTGCTCTGTCATACCACTGTAAGAAAGCATCCACATTATTCGGTTCCATCTGTTTCTGAACAATTCCTTTTTGATAATAGGCAACTGCATAGTTAGGATTCAGTTCTAAAGCTGTATCGAGGTTATTCATTGCTTCAGCAAAATTGTCTTGTCGGAAATTCAAGATAGACTTGACATAATAGAGCTGTGGGATTGCAGCGGCAGCCTGTTGGGCTATTTGAGTATTATTAAACTCTTGAGCCGCCTCTTCTGACAATTTAAAATACTCAATTGCACGATCTACAGAGGCCATCGTTCTTTGGCTTTGATAATCTCTGAATGCATTGGAAGCTCTGCTGGCATAAACTCTTGGGAGCCGCTCTTCCACAAATTCGATGATATCATCAAATTGATTCTCACGAGCAATAGCCAATGCATCTCTGTAAACTTCAATGGCATCCTGGAACTGGCTATTTCCAGCCAACTCTTGTGCTTCATTGTAGAGTACAACTGCCTGTGACCTTGCATCGTCGTCCTGTGCATATAGATTTTGAGTTGCTCCAAGAAGCAGTACAAACGCCAATGAGAAGTAGAGTAAAATTTTCTGTGATTTCATGATTTTATAATTGATTTCGATTCTTTCTGAACAAACGTGCTTAACTTAATGAAATTTTATATACAATTTCATCAAGAAAAACTTAATGATTTAAAGTTATATTCGTTAAATATGTTTCTCAATATGAAAAGTTTGGCTCAAGTCCTTTATTTTTATAGAAATCGCATACATATTTAACTGCGAGATCTTCATCATCCGTGAGAAAAAATAAATTTGTATCCTCCTCACTGATGTAGCCGTCTTCTACCAGTTTATCTTTGATCCAATCCACCAAACCTTTCCAATATTCAACACCTACCATTACAATGGGTATTTTTTCAATTTTTTCTGTCTGGACCAATGTGAGAGTTTCAAAAAGTTCATCCAGGGTTCCAAAGCCACCGGGGAACACAATGAATCCCTGCGCATATTTCACAAACATCACCTTTCGGACAAAGAAATATCTGAAGTTGATCTCATATTCCGGGCTCACATATCTGTTGACCCCCTGCTCTCTCGGCAGTTCAATACCCAGCCCAACCGATTTTCCTCCTGCCTGATATGCTCCTTTATTTCCAGCTTCCATGATCCCGGGTCCACCGCCGGTGATCACACCAAAACCGTTTTCGGCTATGCAAGCTGCGGTTTTAACAGCCATTTCATAATATTTTGTCCCGGGTTTGGTCCGGGCTGAACCGAATATGGAGATACATGGACCTATTTTCAGCAGTGAATCATACCCCTCCACAAATTCACCCATCACCTTGAATATACTCCATAACTCTCTGTTACTCTCGACCTGAAATTGATTTACAGGCTTATTCTCCTCTGAAAAAAACTTTGGTGCTGTCATAGTACTATTTTTCTTTTATTTCCGATAAAGTGTAACAGAAACGCTCAGTCCGGGATGACCATCCGCAACTATTGCCGGTTGCACAACGGTTCTTGCAGATAGATCATCTGACACATCAAAACTTCGCATATGGGCATAAACATACGCATCCAGGACGTTTAATCCATATGCCAGACCCAATACAACAAACATAAAATCTCGCTGGTTTCTGTAAATATCTCTGTTATTCTGTAATTGATTCGCACTAATATTCTGTAATCTTTCAGGTGTTGGCCCAAATTTAAAATCTGTATCCTCTCCCTGCGAAAGATTGTAATAGGCAGCACGATAATCCCGATACTGACTATTTAAATTGCTGGCATAAAACCCGATTCCTGTAAACATTCCATAAATAATGGGCACTTTCCAGATCTGCCTGTTTTCAATCTGACCCCAACCCGGAACCATCATCGATTTAAACAGAACAGAGCGCGGTGTCGGAAACTCTACCCTCTGATCATTTTCACTCTCATTCATCCCGGATTTCAGATCAAAATCGCTGAATGTATAGCCGGTATCTGTGCTAACCCTGTTCTCAAGTAAATTATAGTCTCTGTTCAAGAAGAGATCCTGTGAAATCGACTTCGAAGGAAACAAAGATATGATCAATATGAGTATACTAATCCATTTCATCAAAGTAGTTAATCAATCGTTCTAAATCATCATCCGAGTAGTACTCTATACGGATCTCTCCCCCTTTTCCTTTCTCTTTGATACTCACCTTTGTGCTTAAACGCTCCCTCAATCTTTTGGAAAGATTATCCAAGAAGGGATTATTCACATTTTTTTCCGGGTTCTTCTTGTTCTGTTCTACTTTCTTTTCGTACGATCGAACCAACTCTTCGGTTTGTCGCACAGAAAGTGATTTCGTCAATATACTCTTTAGAATCTTTCGCTGATCCGCTTCACTCTTGATATTGATCAGAGATCGTGCGTGCCCGCTTGATATACTGTCATCCCTGAGTGCAGCCTGAATAAAATCCGGCAGCAGCAGTAATCTGAGAGTATTTGTAACAGTCGTTCTGTTTTTACCGACTCTCTCTGCTACTTCCACCTGTGTATAGGCACATTCATCGATTAAACGCTGATATCCCAATGCAATCTCCAGAGGGTTCAGATCTTCTCTCTGTATATTTTCAATGAGAGCAAATGCAATAATATCCTCATCATTCACCTCACGCACATATGCAGGTATTTCTGAGTGCCCGGCCAGTTTTGATGCTCTAAGCCTGCGTTCACCGCTGATTAGCTCAAATCTCTTTTGCCCCAGGTACCGGACGGTAATCGGTTGAATCAAACCATGTTTCGCTATTGATGACGCGAGCTGGTCGAGTGCTGCTTCATTGAAATCACTCCTGGGTTGGTGTGGATTGGGCCGTATATGGCCTAACGGTATATTGAGAACCACATTTACCTTTTCAGCAGGATCGATTGGTACAACCGTTTTTGTCTTCACTTTCGGTTGTTTATTCACCTCCGGATCCTCATCATAATCGGGGAAAAAAGCACCCAATCCTCTGCCAAGAACTTTCTTACTCATAACATCAGGAGGTTAAGGTTTGGATAGAACAGCACTAGATTTTAGAAACTTTTTATTATTCTGAATAATCTCTCTGCCTAATGATAAATAATTTTTTGCGCCCACACTTGATGCATCATACAGGATAGCCGGTTTCCCAAAGCTTGGAGCTTCTGCAAGCCGTATGTTCCGTGCTATGATTGTTGAAAAAACCTTTTCATCAAAATAACGTTTAACCTCTTCCACTACTTGATTGGACAGCCTTGTGCGCGTGTCATACATCGTTAACAATACACCTTCAATATCAAGATCTTTGTTCAGATGTTGTCTGACGATCTTGATTGTGTTCAATAGCTGTCCCAATCCCTCAAGTGCATAATATTCGCACTGCACAGGAATTAACACTGAATTTGATGCCGTTAATGCGTTTATGGTTAACAAACCCAGTGATGGCGGACAATCGATAATTACAAAATCATACTTCTCACTGATATCTCCGATTGCTTTTAAAAGAATACGCTCCCTTTTGTCCCGATCCACCATTTCTATCTCAGCTCCAACCAGATTGATATGAGCGGGTACCAAATCCAGATATGGCATTTCGGTTTCACGAACAGCACTCTGGATCCCAACACCTCCTACCATCACTTCATATATTGAGTTAGTCACTGTTTTGGGTTCTATTCCCAAGCCGCTTGTCGTGTTACTTTGCGGATCAATGTCTATTACAAGTGTTGGGTGCTCAATAACTGCAAGACTTGCCGCCAAATTGATGGCCGTTGTTGTCTTACCGACACCACCCTTCTGATTGGCAATGGATATAATTTTTCCCATTCGAACTAAAGGAATTATAATTTATGGCTAAGTGGGAATATAACCCAAGCCGCTTAGGTAACCAAAATTAGTTATTCACATTTGATCGTGGAAAACTTTTAACACCGCAACCTTAAGTGATTACTTAATAATGATTTAAAAGATCGCATCCCATCTGTTTACCTATTACCGGTAAGATGCAGATTTTGTCGGGCTGTGACTGATTGTGATGGGTTGGTTACAGGAGTTAGTTTTTGAAAACTCTGCCTGTAAATAGAATCGATAGCGGCAGCCTCCCCTCCGGAAAATACTCCATCCTGAAAACGTATCACTTCGTTGTGATCAATCCACGGAGTAATCTTTTCGTCAGCTTTTTCAACAGCAGGTTGCTCTGAAGTTGCAGGAAAAATATATGGATTGCCTCCCACTACAGCAGTTCCTGTGTCCGTTGCCTCACCGGTTGTTACATCACCGTTATCCATTATAATGAGGCCGGCAGTTATGAATAGCAACAGCGCGGCAGCGGCACTGTACCATATGAATTTATCAGAACCTGATCTCTTGACTGCTTTCTGCTCAGACATTTTTTGATAAATAGCTTGAACAACTTCTTCAGGTGGTTCAAAAGTATCTAACTCATCTAAGTTGCCTGCAATTTTTTTTAGTGATTCAACTTCAATCAACAAATTGCTATCGCAGTTTAACTCCCTCTCAAATTCGAGCTTTTCAGAGGGATCCATTTCATTGTAAATGTAAGCTATACTTCTGTTTTCTTTGTCACTCATAAATTGTTTGATTCCTTCTCATGTTCTTCATCGAACATTTTACGAAGATTGATCAAAGCATATCTCATGCGGCCCAAAGCTGTGTTAATAGATACATTTGTCAGTTCTGCAATCTCTTTAAATGGCATTTCATAATAGTGACGCAACATAACAACTGTTCTTTGCTCTTCGGGCAAATTTGATATATGCTTCAACAAACTGGATGTAGACTCATCAAGCTCCATCTTTTCCTGCTGCCCAACTGCATCTTCATCCGGCAATCTTTCGTAAAAATCGGTTTTCGATTCTTCGTCGTATGAGCCTTTAACGTCG
>SKZL01000257.1 GCA_007127395.1 Balneolaceae bacterium | reverse complement strand
GACGGTTATAATATATTCGTCACTGTGCTCAGGTTGACACTTATAGAGCGCCAATTTTTATGGTTTGGCCAAGAGATCCATTAGTGCTTTGTTGATATATAACTTTTCTTTACCAAATTTCTCAGATGATAATATACCGGCTTTTTCTAATTGGGATAAATAATTTCCTACGGTTTTTAAGGTCCCTAAACCCGCAGCAGACAATACTTGGCGTTTTGTATATGGTAACTTGAATAAAATTTCGACAAGCTCTTTGGAATAAGCCAAAGGTACCTGTTTTTTAATCAATTCACCCACAGTATCCATTAGTGCTGAAATAGCGTGAATCTGCTCTAATGCACGCTGCGCTATTACCTCTACCATGTCTAGCATATATAATATATAAGGCTGCCACTCCTGCCTTTCAGTTACACCACGCAATAACTCATAATATGTCTGCTTGTTGCGGATAATGTATTCACTTAAATAAATAGCAGGAATTTGTAATAAGCCTGTGAGTTTCAAATACAGAAGCAACAAAATTCTACCTGTTCGCCCATTTCCATCTGCGAACGGATGAATTGCTTCAAATTGATAATGCAACAAAGCCATTTTTATTAGTGGATCCAAGTTATCCGACTCATTAATAAATTGTTCCAATTCGGACATTTTATTACGAATTACCATTACGCCAGTTGGAGGTGTATACAATACTTTTCCTGCAGAGTTTGCCAAAACCGTGCCTGGAGTGACTCGGATACCAGATGAGTTCTGCTTTATGCACTGAACAATTTCTATGCAAAGATTCGTAGAAATAAATGGTCGCTTTTCTATGTGCTCCAGACCAAGCCACAAAGCCTGCTTATAACGCAAGACTTCTTTTACGGCTGATTCACCAGCTTTTCTATCAGCAATTATGTCACGGTACAAATCGTCATTCGTAGTGATAATATTTTCAATTTCTGAGCTTGATTTTGCCTCCTGAAGATGAATGGTATCCAGAAATAAGGTTGGGTTTGGTAGATTGGTGAGTGCACCATTCAATTCCGACAATGCTCGGCTTGCTTGTATAAGCTTGCGCATTATTGCTTTAGTTTCCAAGTCTACGTCTGGAGGCAGAGGTGGAAGATCATTATAAGGAATATTCGGAGTAAACATGCATGAACTAGTCAAGTGTAACAATTACCTTCGTATTTAAAACGAAAGTAAAATACGGATAATTTTACTCTCATTAAGATTTATCTGAGTAAATTCTTCCAAAAATTACCTTTATAGAGACGCTCGTTTTAATTACACTTTACAATTATATGTGCACATCGAGCCATTCGTCAGGACGGTCCTGCGCTCCCCGATAGTTCGGGACAGGTAAACTAACGGCTTTTTTAAATTCCAACACACCTTTTTTGATCATGAAATATGGTTTATTCAGGATCTTTTTATATTCTGTGCTTCCGGAACCGTTTGTCCGGTGCAATTTGGTTGATACAGATTGGTAATTGTAATTTTGTTTGAACTGATTGATTGGAATAATTTGGTCGATTAGTTTTGATTGCCATCATTAATCAGAAACCGTTTGGCTGGTTTAATATCTTTTATACAGATTGGTTTGTATCATTTTTAATGAACTGATTGGGTGATATAATTTGATCGTATTTTTTGATTACCGCTATTTATCTGGAACCGTTGGGTGGAAAATCATGTTAAATCATTTCGATATACTGATCTGTCAATAAATTGATGATCTTTTAAAAAATTTATTATTGAAAATGATTTACGTCACCCGCAAAGCCCATTTTAATGCTTCGCACCGTCTGCACAATCCTGAAAAATCGGATGAGTGGAACCGGCAGACCTTCGGTAAGTGCAATAACCCTAACTGGCATGGCCATAATTATGTGATTGAGGTTACCGTGGCCGGAACCCCTGACCCGGATACCGGGTATGTTATCGACCTGGGTGCACTTAAACAGATTATCAGTGAGCATATTCTGGAGCCCTGTGATCACAAAAACCTGAATCTGGAAGTGCCCTATCTCAGGGGGGTGATCCCTTCTGCGGAAAATCTCTGCAAAATCTTTTTTGAGCAGATCGAAGCGGATGTGAACCGGACTGTATCACAGGGATCCAGGCTCTACTCCGTCAAACTCTTTGAGACGGAACGAAACGTTGCTGAATATTGTCCTGATCGTGTCTAAAAAAATTAATCTTAAGTTTTACAGTTAAGCCATATGATTACCACAGGTGTAAAAAAGTTTTATGACCCTACATTCGTCGTGAGTGAGCAGTACTTGAATTCTTTACCCGATCTGCAGAACGGACCTGCTTCACTGATTGAAGGGGCCAATGTGCCGATTCAACAGGTTGGGATCTCCAATTTTAAACTTCCGCTCCGATTTCCAACTCCCGATGGTGAGCTATTGACACTGGAGACCTCGATCGACGGATATGTCGGACTTGATGCCGGCAAAAAAGGGATCAACATGGGCAGAATTATGAGGACTTTCTATAAGTTTAAGGATGATGTGTTTCATCCGGATAAACTGAAGTCGGTGCTGAAAGCCTATAAAACAGATCTGGATAGCCAAACCGCTTTTCTGAGACTCAGTTTTAATTACCCGATGATCATGAAAAGCCTGAGATCCGATTATGAAGGATATCAATACTACAGGGTGTCGCTGGAGGGGAGAATCGATGAGCATAATCGTGTTACCAGCTTTGTGCATCTCGATTTTGAATATAGCAGTGCATGCCCGTGTTCGTATGAGCTGGCAGAACATGCACGGGAAACCCGTGACATCGCCGCGATACCGCACAGCCAGAGAAGTGTTGCCAATATCACGGTGCAACTGAATGAGGAGATCTTTGTGGATGACCTGGTTCATCTTTGCAGGGAAGCGCTCAAGACCGAAACGCAGGTGATTGTAAAGAGGGAGGATGAGCAGGCGTTTGCAGAGATGAATGGTGCCTATCAGAAATTTGTGGAAGATGCTGCCCGGCTGATGTACGACGTGCTCAACGAGGATGAAAGAATCCGCGATTTTGTAGTACGATGTGCCCACCTGGAGAGTCTGCACAGCCATGATGCGGTTTCCAGGATTTGTAAGGGAGTTCCGCAAGGGCTAAGATAATGGCAGAAGGCAGAGGGAGTGAGACGTGAGACGTGAGACGTGAGAAGTGAGAAGTGAGAAGTGAGAAGTGAGACGTCTTACGTCTCACTCAAACCAAGAGCTTCCCTAACCAATTTCTCCTGCTCCACGTCGTGGATCTTCTTCTGCCCGGCAGCCGGTGATGCGGAGGCCTGACGCCCAACGTAACTCAGTTTTTGCCCCTTACCAAGCAGATCCATCAAACGCGGTGCCGCATAGCTCCAGGCTCCCATATTTTTGGGCTCTTCCTGGCACCACACAACCTCTTTCACATGCTTATATTCATTCAGGAATGTTTTCACATCTTTGTCAGGGAACGGATAGAGCTGTTCAACCCTTGCAATGGCCACATCACTCTTCTCCTCAGTTTCCCGCTCTCTGAAGAGGTCATAATAGACCTTGCCGGAGCATAAAATGACTCGCTTAACCTCTTTTTTCTCTTCTATTTCCATGTCCGGAATAAACGGCATGAACTTACCCTCAGCCAGTTCATCGACACTGCAAACCGCCATCGGATGTCTCAGCAAGCTCTTTGGCGACATAATCACAAGTGGCTTTTTCTTCTCCTGAAGTGTCTGTTTGCGCAACATGTGAAAATATTGAGATGGTGTTGTCAGGTTTGCCACCTGCATATTGTCTTCAGCACAGAGTTGAAGGAAACGCTCCAGCCTTGCGGATGAGTGTTCCGGCCCCTGACCTTCGTATCCGTGGGGGAGAGTCATCACCAGCGCGGATCTCTGGCCCCACTTGGCCTCAGACGCTGAGATAAACTGGTCAATAATTATCTGAGCACCATTCGCAAAATCCCCAAACTGTGCCTCCCAGATCACCAGAGCTTCCGGCTTCGCAGCAGCATATCCAAATTCAAAACCGAGGGCCGCAAATTCACTCAGGAAACTGTTATAGGGATAAAATCTGGCCTGATCATCACTGAGATTGTTTAGTGGAACAAAACTCTGTTTCGTCTCAGTACCGTGCAGAACGACATGTCGATGAGAGAAGGTCCCTCTCTCGGCATCCTGTCCGGTGAGTCTGATGGTTCTGCCGCTGATCAGCAGAGATCCGAATGCGAGAGCCTCTGCAAATCCCCAGTCGATCTTTTTCTCATTTTTCTGAGCCGCTTCAGCCCGCTTTGCCAGCTGTCTTAGCAGTTTCGGATTGGCATCAAAATCGGCCGGCACTGTATTCAATTTCACAGCAATCTTTTTCAGATCATCTATCGGGTAGGTCGTATCCGGAAACTCCATCCGTTGCTTCTGGCTCTCTTCTGAACGGTCGAGCATTTGATCGGTTACCTGCAGGCTCGGTGAACTCTTTGCACTTTCAAAAGCCTCTTCAAGAAGCTCTTCAAACTCATCAAAAATCACTTTGGTCTCTTCTTCAGTGAACTCTCCGATTCTGAGCAGCTCTTTCAAATAGATATCCCGAACTGTGGGATGGTTTTCAATCTCTTTATATAGCCCCGGCTGTGTAAATGCGGGTTCATCCCCTTCATTATGTCCATGTTTCCGGTAGCAGATCAGGTCGATCACTACATCTTTTCCGAATTTCTGGCGGTAATCGAGTGCCAGATTCATGGCGTGTACGGCCGCTTCCGGGTCGTCGCCATTCACATGAAAAATCGGGGCAAGAATCATCTTGGCAAGATCCGATGCATATTCCGTGGATCGCGCATCCTGTGGGAGCGTTGTAAAACCGATCTGATTATTGATGATCAGATGGATCGTACCGCCGGTGTCATATCCTCTTAGCTGAGACATGTTGAGGGTCTCCGCGACCACCCCCTGTCCGGCAAAAGCAGCATCCCCATGGATCAATAACGGAACGATCTTCTGGTTTGGGTGTTCACCGTCAAAATGATCCTGACTTGCCCTGGCTGCCCCTTCAACGACCGGATTGACCGCCTCCAGATGACTCGGATTGGGCAACAGTTCCAGTTCAATATCTTTGCCGCCTGTACATTCAAAAACACCTTTTGTACCCAGATGATACTTCACATCGCCGGATCCCTGGATGGTATCAGGGTCAACATTCCCTTCAAAATCCGCAAACACTTTCTGATACGGCTTGTTCATGATATTTACGAGGATATTCAGACGCCCCCTGTGTGCCATGCCCAGGAAAAACTTCTTGATGTCGCTACCTGCGGCGCGTTCAACCAGAAAATGCATCATCGGGATCACTGTTTCGGCACCTTCAAGTGAAAAACGCTTGTGACCGATATATTTTCGGTGCAAAAACTGCTCAAATGCCATGGCCTGGTTCAACTTATGCAGGATCTGCTTGCGGTCATCCTTATCCAGGTCGGGTGTGTTTGTGGTCTCTTCCATCGTTTCCCGGAGCCATTTCCGCTCATCCAGATCTAGCAGGTGCATATATTCTGCTCCAATGGTACCGCAATAGGTCTCTCTAAGGAGTTTTATTATATCACGCAGTTTTGCCGTTTTTTGGCCGGCCAGTCCGTCACAATAAAACTCTCTGTCAAGATCCCACAATGTGAGGCCATAATATTCGATGTCCAGTTCCGGGCTGAGACCGGGTTCCACGCCGAGCGGATCAAGGTTAGCAAGAACATGTCCGCGCATTCGATACATGTTGATGAGCCTCCAGACGGCAATAGCACGCCTGTCCTGCTCCAGTGTATTGCCTCTTCCGCTGAGGAGTCCTTCATACTTATCCTCTCCGAATGGAAACGGTTCATGAGGTATCTCCAAATCCCTGAAGATCTGGTGGTAGAACTCTTCCTCGCCATTCAGAAGCTGGTGCACTTTCTGCAAAAACAAACCGGATTCTGCACCCTGAATGATCCGGTGATCATAGGTACAGGTAATGGTCATTACTTTACTCACCCCAAGCTGGTTGAGCACATCTTGTGCCATGGATTGAAATTCCGCCGGGTAGTTGATGGAACCCGTAGCAATGATGGCACCCTGGCCCTTCATCAAGCGGGGGACCGATGATACGGTACCGATCGTTCCCGGATTAGTGATGCTGATCGTTGTCTCCTGATAATCAGAAAGCTCCAGTTTGCCCGATCGCGCTTTGTCAATCAGCTGCGCATAAGCGTAGAGAAACTCACGGAAGTTCATCTTGTCAACACCCTTGATATTCGGGACAACAAGATTTCGGGAACCGTCTCTTCCCTCCAGATCGATAGCAATACCCAGATTCACACCTTCAGGCAGCACACGAAAATGGCTCTCATCTTTGTTAATGTAGAAGGAGTTGATGTTGGGGAAATCTTTGAGTGCCTGTATCACAGCCCACGCAATCAGATGGGTAAAGGAAGCTTTGGGTTCACCTTTCTGAAGAAGATGAGTATTGATCAGTGAGCGATCTTCGGTCATCATCTTGACCGGAAGCACCCGAAGGGAAGTGGCTGTCGGGACATAGATGCTGTCGTCCATGTTATCCACAATCTTCGATGCAACACCTTTAATTTTTTGGACCTCAGCTGAATCCGGTACAGGTGGCTGTTCCGTTGCCGGCTCTTTTGTTTCCGGTTTTGGAGCCGGTTCGGCAGGTTCTATAGGTTTTGCAACGGCTGGGGCACCATTGGTGTCAGGAACCGGTACAGTCTCCTGTTCTTCACCTTCCAGTTCGTCAAAATAGGTTTTCCAGTGATTGGGTACAGAGTCAGGGTCGTCCTGATATTGTTTGTAAAGCTCTTCTACGAGCGCTGAATTGGGTCCGAATACGGCTTCAAGTGATTTCAAAACAGTGGGGTCTTGAGATTGGAAATAGAAATTGTTGTTACGGTTTCTGACAATTAATGAACAGGGCTGTTGCCTGAACAGTACCACTCACAGTAAAAACTGGCATAAAGGGTTCAACGATGTGTAAAACTAAGGATTATTCGGTTAATATACGATCAAATTTATCATCTTGATCAGATTAATTAATTCCTGTTTTTGGGTTTATTGAACCACTTCTTTCTTTATCTTAACTATTCATCGAACGATATTTTAATTATCAGTTTTAATACCATATTGAACAAAAAACAAGAATCAGTCATTCTATAACTTTAGAGGTTTTACAGCCTTCCGTAATTTTTAAAAAGAAAATATTTTGTCGAAAAAATCAAAAAAAGAACTTAACGGTGCGGAGAAAATTGAGTGGAATTTATCTGACCTCTATCAATCACTTGATGATCCCAAGCTTGAATCGGATAAAAAGTTGGTTTTGAAGCTCTCCAGGGAGTTTAATGAGTCATACAGAGGCAAAGTTGCAACCCTGACACCCGCTGAGTTTCGTGAAGCACTCGAATCCTATGAAAAGATCTATAAAATCATAGGCAGAATTGGATCGTATGCTTATCTCTACTGGTCAACAGCCACCAACAATCCCGAACTTGGGAAAAATTTGCAGGAGTCCAACGAACTTGGATCGGAGATCAGTCAAAACCTGGTTTTTTTCAATGTGGAGTGGCTCAAAACGGATGATCAGAGAGTTGAGGAGCTGATTCGGTCTGATGAACTGCAACCTTGGAGGCACCATCTTGAGGTTTCCAGGCTCTACGCGGATCATACGCTTACAGAGGAGGCTGAGAAAGTGATGAGTGCGAAATCGGTGACCGGACGCTCTGCATGGAACCGATTTTTTGATGAAACTTTAGGCAGTGCCAAGTTTACGTTTGATGGCGAGGAGTTGTCGGAGCAGGAGGTGCTCAGCAAGCTGCACAGTGAAGATCGGGAAGTTCGGGAGAAGGCTCATCAATCTCTGACCGCAACTTTTAAGAGCCTCTCCAGAGAGCTTACGTTCATCTTTAATACTATTTTGGCTGATAAATATACCAACGATAAACTTCGAAATTATGAGAGCTGGATCTCCTCCAGAAATCTGGCGAATCAGACAGATAATCAGACGGTTGATGCTCTTATCGAAGCGGTAACGGATTCATATCCGGCTGTTCAGAGATATTACAAACTCAAAAAGAGGCTACTGGAACTGGATGAGCTGAAAGATTATGACCGCTATGCACCTATCACAAAATCGACCCGGACAGTGAACTGGTCGGAAGCGAGGGAGATGGTGTTGAACGCATACAGTGAATTTCATCCGGAGATGGGACGGATTGCAGGGGAGTTTTTTGAGAAAGAGTGGATCGACGCGGCCATCAAGCCGGGGAAAAGGGGAGGAGCTTATTCGGCGAGCACGGTGACGGATGTGCATCCGTATGTCTTTATGAATTATGATGGCCGGCTTCGGGATGTTCAAACCCTGGCACATGAACTGGGGCATGGTGTTCACCAGTACCTCTCCGCATCACAGGGGGAGCTGCAATCATCGACGCCACTTACGACTGCTGAAACGGCATCGGTTTTTGGTGAGATGCTTGTTTTTACACGGTTGATGAACTCACTGGATGATCCTAAAGAGCGGCTGGCACTGCTGATCAGCAAGATTGATGATACAATAGCGACGGTATTTCGGCAGGTGGCGATGAACCGGTTTGCGGAGCGTATCCACACCGCACGCAGGTCGGAGGGTGAATTGAGTACCGAGCGCTTTTCGGAGTTATGGCATGAAACACAATCGGCTTTGTATGGCGAATCGGTGACTCTGACTGAGGAGTATCGCCAATGGTGGTGCTACATCCCCCATTTTCTTCACACACCGGGTTATGTGTATGCCTATGCTTTTGGAG